>JASMKV010000001.1 GCA_030749035.1 Myxococcota bacterium
GGGCGTGACGGATGTAAGCCGTTTAAACTGTTGCTCTCTTCAAACACGATGAATATGTTCAAAGCCGGATCCCCCCTCTAATTGCTTTAATATATCCCTGAAACCTGGAAACGAAACCTCGACACTCTCAAAGCCATTGAGCGTGCTCTCGCCTTCTGCCAGCAGCGCCAGCACAAAAGCACATAAGGCCAAACGATGGTCGTGACCAACTTCGACCTGCGTTGCCTTTAAAGTTGTCGGGCCATAGACATCAAGGCGGTTCGCATGGATTTCTATCCTGGCGCCAAAAGCTTCTAAAAGTTTTGCGGTCTCTTGCACCCTGTCGGATTCTTTGTTTCGCAGCGGCCCTAAATCACAAAATTGTGTCACCCCGACCGCCTGGGTGGCGAGCACTGCCAGAACCGGCACCTCATCAAGGAGTCGGCCTAAGATATCGGCGCCAATGCGGGTTGGTTTGTCGCCGGCCTGTTTGGCATTAAGCTTCGAAGATTTCACCCAAACATCCCCCAGCGCTTCGCCCTCGCCCTCTGACCAATGTTCAATGCCATACTCCGCACCATACTCTTGTAGGATTTCCAGAAAGCCGGTGCGCGTGCCGTTCAATCCTACGCCCCGCACTATGATTTCCGAATCGGGTAGACCAAGCGCCGCCGCCAGTAAGAAACTGGCGCTGGAGAAATCCCCTGGCACTTGCCAGTCTCTCTTTTTTAATTTTTGTCCCTTGGACAAACAGATATGGGTTGCATTGCTTTTTCGTTGCACCTCAACCTGCACTCCCGCCATCGCCAACATACGTTCGGTGTGGTCACGACTTTCGCCTGGCTCAATGACTTGTACCGCTTCATTTGCGACGAGCGCCGCCAAAAGCACCGCGCTTTTAAGTTGCGCACTGGCATGCGGCAACACAACTTCGCCGCCTTTAAAAGTTCCGCCGCGCAATTCAAGGGGCGCGCAACCGTTTTGCGAAACGATGTCGATGCCACAACCGGCAAAGACATCGATAAGACTTTGCATCGAGCGCGTACGCAGAGAAGCATCGCCATCAAAGCGGGCCTTGATGCCTAAACCGGCGCAGACGCCAAGAAGCAAACGCATGGTTGTTGCCGAGTTGCCGCAATCTAAAATCTCGCACGGTGCGGACAACATTTCTCGGTTCCCCACAATCGCAAAGCCACCATCGACCTCGGTGAGAGAAGCGCCTAAGGCTTGCAGGTTGGCAAGTGTGCGCCGGTTGTCGTCGCCAAAATGGCCGGCCATAATCTGCGTTTCGCCAGCGCTTAAAGCGCCTAAAATGAGCGCGCGATGCAGCATGCTTTTATCCGCCGGCAAAATAACTTCACCCCGGAGTCGCTGCTGACCTTGCAGACGAACCTGCATTTTAAATATTTGGAATGGCGTTAAGGAGTTTATCGTTTTCTTCGGGTGTACCGATGCTCACCCGCGCCGAGGTTTTTAAACCGTAGCCGGCCATCGGCCTTACAATCACCCCTTGGCGCAAAAGTTTATCGTAGACTTCCATGACATCTTTTTTGAAATCCACCAGGAGGAAATTCGTTTGTGAAGGTTGGTAACCTAAGCCCAGCGCATCATAAGCGCTCATCAACCGCAGCATTTCACTCTTGTTCATGCGCACCGAATTATCCACGTGCTCTTGATCGTCGAGGGCCGCAAGCGCCGCCACCTGTCCGATGCTGTTGCAATTAAAGGGTTGCCGGCCTTTGTTCACATAGCCAATCAATGCTTTATTGCCGACCCCATAGCCGATGCGAAAACCGGCCAAACCGTAGGCCTTCGAAAAGGTGCGCATGAGGACAAAACGCTCGCGCTGATTTAAATAATCAAAACCTTTTGGGTAATCGTCCGCATCCACATAGTGACAGTAAGCCTCGTCGTAGACCACCACCACATCGTCGGGAATTGCGGCTAAGAATCTGTCGAATTCATCTTTCGTAAAATATGTCCCGCAGGGGTTGTTTGGATTGTCGAGAAAAATGAGTTTGGTTTTATCGTCGACCGCCGCGGCCATTGCCTCCAAATCGATACGCATATCTTTGAACGGTACGGTGCGCACCTGCCGGTTCGCCGCCATGGCGCAGAGCTTATAAATGATAAAAGAATAACCACCGTAGATCATATTCTCATCAGCGAGCATGGTGGTGCGGATGAGCATTTCAATAAGTTCGTTGGTGCCGTTGGTGGTGATCAGATTTTCCGACGAGATATCATGGAAGGCCGCAATTCTTTGCTTTAAATAAAAGGCACCGCCATCGGGATACTCGTGCCCTTGTCGCATATAGTCCGCGACCGCCGCCAGCGCTTTGGGGGATGGGCCCAAAGGGTTTTCATTCGATGCCAGCTTGATACAGCCAGAGATGCCAAGCTCCCGCTCGGTCTCACTCACCGGTTTGCCCGGCACATAAACGATGAGATCCTTATATTGTTCGTTAACCAGTTCGCCCATGGGGCGCAGCTTCTAACAGAAGACACAGGCTTTGGCTAGAGGGCATGTTTTTCGTCTAACCACCCAACTCTTCTATGCATTTTCTCTTCTGAGATGCGATACATGGATTTATCCGTCTTTTTTACAACAATTAATCTCGACAACTTCTCTACAAAAGTTATATACTTAGACCTCGGCGGCCCCCTTCCCGCAACATTGGAATACTGACCCTTGGGTTGGTCTGACCTTAGAATCTGTTATGAATCGGGAGCGCATGCCTTTTTCTCAGCAACATAAACGACCAGCCTGGCCCAAGGCTCTCTTGCTCACCGCTGGTGTGGGCGTGTTTCTCACCTTCGGTACCCCGGACGGCGCCCTTTACCAGGGCTGCGGTGGCAGCGAATTCGACGAGGTGCATTTTTCCGGCACGCAAAACCAAACACACCATAAAACCCTGGAGTGCTGGGCAAATGAAGCGCAAGGTCTGACTTGCGGCCTTGAACTCAAAACCGAAGAAGCCACAATGCTGCAAGGCAGCATCAATTTTCATTCTGGCTTAAGCTTTGAAAAAATACGCTGCGGCGCAGAAAAGATGTGCCGTACCCTACCGGGCAGCGATCACCAAATGCATTTCAATTTCAGTGACCGTACACTCAACTTTCTTACCCTCTCCATGGCTCAGCAGACCATTGCGAAAAGCATCTATCTCGAAATCGATTTTAAACAAGCGCCGGGAGACGAGAGATCCGGCGTCCATCTGACCAATTTAACCTATCTCAACAAGACTGGGCAAAAAATTAACCTTGGCAGAGCCGTGCAGCCAAGCAACCCTCTCGGGCAGAGTCAGAAGGCCGTGTGGGAGATTAATGAGGAATATTTGGACTGGGGCGACGACGAGGCGGCCCCTGCGAACTCTGAGATTCCTGGTGATATTAACAATGACGGGTTCGTTGATCTCTTGGATCTTGCAGTGCTGATTAAGCTCATCACTGAAGTGCTTAACGCCCCCTTAACCTCAGAAGAAGCAGAAAGAGCTGACTTCAATAAGGATGGTCTTTGGAATATCAAAGACCTGCTCAAAACCGTAGCCAAAATCCTGGGAAATAACATTGACATTCCCCCTGGCTTTCCATTCAGCACCTGTGACCGCGTCCTTTACCAGCTTGACTCAAACCACACGTCTTTCACCAATAATGCGAGTCATCAGGTACTCGAAGAAACCTTTGATACGGGCCCTGTTAATTTTGGCAGCGGTGTCTTCAGATTCACCCTTAAAGAGCCTTGGCCGCCAAATTCGCCTTTAAAGCAAACAAACCTCGAGAACAAAGAAGACCTAAACGAGAACCTCGACCAAGCGGCCTGGGGACAGGCACAAGAAGCTGGGGAATCATCCGGCGGCCTGGCCAATGCCAGCGCCACACACTCCAAAGTATTCCTCAACATTGAAAACCATGCTGATACCAATCTCTTTATCGGCGATGGGTGCATCTATTGTACGGAAATAGAACTCGACGATGACAAAATCTATAACCTGATTGCCGGCACTCTAACGATGAGTCAAAGCAACACCGGCACGCGTCTTGATGAGGATGGCAAAGAGATTTCTAACGCGGCCGAGTTTACCGTCACCTTCGATAACCTGGCGTTGCAGCAAAGTAACGATGACGAGCAGGTCATCTGCATCCCCGGACCTTTGAGCCTTAGGGCGGATATCGCAGCGACACTGAAAGGCGAAGATGAAGATAAGAACCGACGCTAAGGGCCGATAACCGTGCGAGCCGTTGGGAGACTGGTTGAGATGCGAACCGTTAAGAGACTTAAGTTTTTTACGTTTTGGAAGCAAAAAACTTGTAGTCGAATAGGTAAGTGGCCGCAAGGGCGCGTCGAAGACTAGTCGGACCAAGGCGAGTGGCCGATAACCGAAGTCCGATGACCGATGACCGATGACCGATAAACCGATGACCGTGCGAGCCAATACGGAGACTTGCTGCGGGTGCACGAAGTGTGCGAGGCGTTGTGAGACTGTCCTAAAGGCGCCATAAAGGCGCGTTGAGGATTAGTCGATACAGCCGTGCGAACCGTTGCAAGACTTGCTGCGAAGGCGCGATAGCGATAGTTCGCAGCTTAGTCGCGCAGG
>JASMKV010000002.1 GCA_030749035.1 Myxococcota bacterium
GATGTGTTTTGTGATTGCACGAACACCGGTTATACCGGCGACTTTTGTGAAAACCCTGAAACAATACCTTTGGTGTGTACGCCAGGCATGGTTGACCTTGGGTTGGATGCTGAGCCTTCGGCAGAAGAACTTTGCGCCTTGGACGAAAACGACTTAGGGGCTTATTTAAGCTACGACAGCTTCACGCGTTCTTCCGGCAATAATATTGGCAACGCTGAAGTCGGGGGTTTTGCCTGGAATGAATCGAACCCAGAGGATACGCAGTATATCCGGCTTACTGGTGATGCGCTCTATATGCATTATTTTGCTGGTGATGATGGCTCGCAGCCCAACCAATGGGTGAGTCTCTCGCAGCTTAAAGTGGCCGACCCGGTGATTGATTTTCGTATGCGCACCCACAGTGAAAATTATGACACCTTGATGGGGGTATCCTATCGTTTGCCCAAGCAAGATGGCGCGCGAAAGTCGAGCGGCTATCATCTTTATCTTGAAAACGGCGCGCTCACACTTTATGCGGGTCGTGTTGTTCTTGACACCGTCAGCATTAACGATGACCACGATTGGCACAATTACCGGGTTGTGACGATGGGGGATGCCCATTGTGTGTATATGGATGATGCTTTGTTGATCGCCACGCGCAACAATATTTACCCGCGCAGTGGTTATGTTGGCTTTACTTCATTTTATTCGATCGGTTGGATTGATGATGTGGGTGTGGCCGAACATCCACAAGGCACAAGCGATCCTGCCGCGCCCTTCGATGTGTTTGAGCACTTTGAACGTTCCGATGCACAGGCATTAGGTGTGAGCGCCACAGGTCAGGACTTTTGGCTGAGCAGTGCAAGTGGTGAGACCGATTTAAGCAACGATATGTTATTGATGAATGGCGCATCCTCCTCTTCGCCAGGTTTGCTCAGCATGGGTTTGCAGAGTTATCGGGCTGCGGCGATGGAAATATCTTTTCGTGCGCAAACATTAGTTGAAAACTTTAGCAGCAACAGTTTTCTGGGACTTTCCTATCGCACAAGCACGCCATTGAGTGCGGTCGAAGCGGCCGGTTATCATCTCTGGCTCGGTGAAGGTGTGTTGGAATTACGTGCAGGGCAAACCGTTATCGCGACAAGCACAGAAGGTATTGAGCGCGTGCCCCATGATTTCCAGGTGATGGTTGTAGGGCATAGCCATAAGGTGTTTCGTGACGGCATTCTTGTTTTAGATGTGGTGGACGATACATACAGCGCATCTGGTGCACTTGGCTTTTTTATGCAGGATGGTGCTGCCTATGTGGATGACTTTGGTGTCCGAACATTGGATCCGGACCCAGTTTATCCGGTGATGGCAAGCGAGTTTCCTGGTGTGAGTCGTTTTCCCGTACTTTTTTATAGCGTGAGCCACGAACGCATTCCGGAGGTTGTAGCCCAGGGTGCGACCTTGGTGCATCGTTATTCCCATCTCGAAAACCAGGAGCGCGAAAAATTTATTGAAGAAGCAGCCTTGAGCAAAGTTAGAGCGCTTGGAACCATTGGCTCCTATCATGTCACTGATAACCCACCACCGATTAGTGTTGAGTCTGAAGTCAAGACGGTGATTGAGCGGATGAGTGCAGCGCCAAATATGGGTTGGTGGAATTATCCTGAAGAACTCAAAAGCTGGTACACGAATACAGAACTGTTGGAGATGCAGAACCTCTTTAACTGGACGCGCGAACATGACCCGCAGCAAAGTCCGACCTTCATGTATAATCCGAATCATCGCACGGCAGCAGGTTTGGCAGAGATTGTGCCTTATATGGATGTGATTGGTAAGGGGGCTTATGTTTCCTATGCCGATCAGCCAAGAGCTTGGGTACGTCACCAGATTGAATCTACCATTGAAGGCATAGAGCTTGCCGGCCATCAGGTTGGTCCAGATTATCTGGCAGGTGAGCGCGTGCCGATGTTGATTGCTGGTGTGTGGCATCTGCATCCTGCTTCGGCTCAGGAGATTTATCATGATGTTTATTCAGGAATCGCTTCTGGGGCGAAAGCCATTGCGCTTTATTCGCATTTGCATGCGCTCAAAGAGGAAGCCTCCGATGGGCTCGATGGATTTGTCAAAGCCGCCGGAGAAATTGGTTTAGGCGAGAGTCGTCTTGGGCCCGCCATCCTTTATGGTTCGCCATATCAAGATATTTCCTTCGAAATCATAGAGGGACCTTTAAACACGGTGGACTTCACACCCTACGGTTATACGCAGCCAATGTCCTATGCTTGTCTGAATTGGCGGGCCTGGGATTACGAAGGTGCGCGTACGATTATTGCGGTCAACTCATGCGAGGAAGAGATTGCTCTGCGGTTTAGTGGTTTCGATGATGAAAAGGAGATTCATTTACCTTTCGAGGGTCGGCGACTCTGTTCTGAGAACGGCCAGCTTGAAGAGGGCTTTGAAGCACTCGGAGTGCATATCTATCAAATCGAATTGTAGTACCCGCCCATAGACTTTTACTTGCGGCAGAGAGCGTAGATGGATTATGCTCTTCAAACTTCTTTGAACGCAGGAAAAAGATGATTAATAACGACAGCGAAGACTTTGCCGGACAGGCGCAGATGAGCGTGGTTGATTCACGGACCGTTGTTGTTGAGTTGGACCAGGACCATCCCGGCTTTAAAGACGCCGCCTATCGCCAGCGCCGCAACGAGATTGCAAAAATTGCCTACGAACATAAAACCGGCATGCCGGTCCCAGATGCGCCTTATACCCAGGAAGAAGATGAATTATGGGCAACCATCTTGGAGCTTTTGCGGCCGGTCCATGAGCAGTGGGCTTGCGCCGAATACTTGGAGTACTGGGATAAGGTTAATTTTCCAGAGGATCGTATTCCGCAAATGCGTGAAGTCACCGAAAGTCTGCGACGGCTTGGTGGTTTTTCCTTTGAGCCGGTATGCGGTTTGGTTTTGCCCCGAACGTTTTTGATTGAGCTTAAAAACGACATCATGCTCGGCACCCAATACATTAGGCATTATTCCAAGCCCATGTATACGCCCGAGCCCGATGTGGTCCACGAACTTGTCGGCCATGGCCCGATGCTTGCGGTCCCGAAATTTATGGAGGTCAATCGGCTTTTTGGCGAAGTGACCGCCATTGCCGATGATGCTTTGGTGCAAAAGCTGATTAATCTTTATTGGTGGTCGATTGAGTTTGGTTCGGTGAAAGAAGGTGAAGCGCTTAAAAGCATGGGCGCCGGACTCTTTTCCTCGATAGGTGAACTTGCGAGTTTCGCCGAGCGCCCACAACGTGATTTTGAACCGACACTTATGGAAAACACCGCCTTCGATCCGACCCAGTATCAGCCTTTTTATTTTTGTGGTGAAAGCACAGACGATGTGGTGCGTATCCTGACGGAGCATTTGCAGAACTATTTGCGCTGAGGAACTTTCCTGATGGATGAACGCACAGAGCAGGAACTCGAGGAACTTCGGGTCGATTTAGAAAAGCTTAAAAGTGAGTTGGAAGAACTTCTGGCGCTTTCTAAAGATGGGGCCAAGCCAGTCGAACTTGATGAGCCTATTGGCAGACTCTCGAGGATGGATGCGATGCAGCATCAGCAGATGGCGGTGGCCAACAGGCAAAGCCATCAATTGCGTTATAAACAAGTTTGCGCGGCGCTCAATCGTTTTGAAAATGCTGATTATGGTTACTGCCGCCGCTGTGATGAACCGATTGCTTTTGGGCGCCTGAAGGCCCGGCCGGAAAGTCCTTTTTGCCTCAATTGCCAGGGTGCCAGCGAGCGGCGTTAATGCTTTAGCCAAGGCGTTTTAGCGTGAATGTCGCATGGGACAAAGGCCAGAGCGCTCCTGCTGAAAAAAACCTGAAAACCCTAAGCCACTGTAATTATGGAGGGTTTTTGCGCCACTTGATTGTCTTAAAAACGGCACGTTTATTGAAATGTAGGGCACAAGTGTTTTTGTCAAAGGAGTCCTCATGTTCTTGTCATTACTTTTCTCTAAGTTTTTCAAATCCCGAATCATGCACGTGGCCTGTCCGGTTTTCCTGTCCGGTTGTGGTGTGGCTGAATTTAATCTCGCCAGCGGAACTCTAAGTCACGAGGCAGAGGTGCAAAGCTCAGCACGACCTCGTGCCGGTGGATCTTCTGCGCCAGATCGGGATAGGGGGTGTCATCCCCTTGGCCCGCAACGTGGGGCAAGGCCGGCGCCAGATCGTTCTTCTCGCGATCCAAGAGGACATGTGATTAACCCGGCACATGCGATCGGGCCAATACACCACTTGAGTCTGACGCAGCTGCATCAGCAAAGTGCTTCCGATGATGTGGTGGTTGCTGAAGATCAGAAGGTGTATATCGACGAAAGTATCTCTTTAGGTTTTATTAAGGTGCTGGGGACATTACGTTGCGCCGATGACTTTGAGGGCGAAGTCCAAACCGATGGTATTTTGGTGATGGGCGAAAAGGCGCTCTTTTCCTGTGGTCGGGTAAATCATAAATTTTCCGGCAAGGCTGTCTTTACTTTAAAGAACAATCGCGAGCTTTCAGAGCAGATGATGCAAGCACCACACCCCATGGGTGGCAAGGCGGTTGTGGCAATGCACGGCGGAACGATTTCGATGCATGGGGAGACCAACAAGTCCAAATATGTGCGCCTTGGTGCGCATTTAGAAGCGGGTGAAGATAAAATCATTCTTGGTGACGTTGTGGATTGGTCGCGAGGCGACCGTGTCGTGGTGAGTTCGACAAGTTTTTATCAGGACAGAGCCGAGGAATTCGAAATTGTTTCCATCGAGCAGGGCAATATTTTGTATGTTCAGGAAACTGCGGACTATCGTCATCACGGTCAGACCGAAAAATTCGATGATGTGCAGGATGGTGAAACCTACGAGGTTGACCAAAGGGCTTATGTGGCGAACCTTACACGCAACATTGTTTTTCAATCGCCAGAGGATACACATACGGCAACGCAACTTGGTGCGCATATGATGGTGATGCATGGCGGTAAGGCCTTTATCGATGGGGTTGAATTCTTCCGTGTGGGACAGATGGAAAAGATGGGCCGCTATCCCTTTCATTGGCATCGCATGGGGGATGTTGAGGGCCAATTTATTCGTAACTCAAGTATTCACGAAAGTTATCAACGCTGTGTCACGGTGCATAATACCCACAAAGCTCGAGTGGTGGGCAATATTTGCTACGACCATTATGGCCACGGTTTCTTCTTAGAAGAAGGCAATGAAACCCAAAACATCATTAAGCGTAATTTAGGCATGCACTCGAAAAAGATAGCACCGCACCGTGCTTTGCTCGCTTCGGATTTTAACGATATGCCGGCAGATCGCTTTCCCGGGCCAGCGACCTACTGGATTTCTAATCCGGATAACGATGTGCGCTTTAATGTGGCGGCAGGTTCGGAAGGCTCAGGGTTTTGGATGGCCTTTCAGAAATATCTCCACTGCGGCCCCTCGGGTTGCGCGCAGTCTGACAGAAATAATGCCAACGTCACGCCCTTAACCACAGACACCCACAAGTTCTCCGATAATGTGGCGGTGTCGACCGTCTGTGGCATCACCTGGGATGGCGCGCCCGATGGGGATTTGACCGGCAATCCGCTTAATCCCAATGACCGCAAACTTGTGACGGCCCATTATAACCCTACGACCACGCCAGTGTTTTCTGACTTAGAGGTCTATAAAAATGCTCGTGCGGGCATTTATTTTCGCGGCGGTCAAGCGCACTTCCCAAACAACATCTTTGCCGATAATGGCACTGCGGCTTTCTTTGCCTACAATCAAGTCATTCAAGATTCCTTGATGGTGGGTTTGAGCAAGAACCACAGCGCTGAGGAATATTTTTATCATCAGGACCAAAGTGTCGACCATCGCTTTCAGCACAAAGGTTTGTTTGAAGGGATCCGAGTTTATGATGGCCCCTTTGTTTTAGACAATGTGTTCTTTGCGGATTATTCGGCAAGCCCATTACTCTATAACGACAAAGAATACACCCCCACGCCGATTACCTTAACTGGCGGGGCGATGCGTTTTGTCAACTCGGTACATCATGTGACCTTTAGTCCTGAGCCTTATCGCAAGTTTTATCTGGGTTTAGAAAACCAAAATTGGCAAGACAGCTATACGGCGGCAGTGTTGGATATTGACGGCGATTTGACCGGCATGCCCGGTTCGTTGATCCGCCCGGACCATTGGATGAATACGGACGATGGATGTGTGTCCTTGGCGAATGAAGCGTCTTTGGTTTGTCCCTATGAACTTTCCTATTTGCGTTTGCATAATTTAGGAGAGACCAATGGGCAAAACTTTGATGTCTATCGAACCGATGGCCCGAGCATCACACACACATCAGATCCACAAAACGGGGTTTTCTTGAATAAGTTCTCTATGATTATGGATGCCGATTTTATCTATGTTTTGGCCAATGTTGACTTTAATCATGAAGAAACAATGAAGTTGCATTTTGTGGCGCGCGAAGTGGGTGATATCTCGCCTGTGATTGCGATTGCTTCCGGGGTCAATCAAGCATGTCCGCTGACGGCGTTGATGCTTAGTGAAGGCGTGGTTGTGCCTAATGTGGCAGCATTGAGGAATACGAACGAAACCGCCTACACCATTCAAAACGATATGTTGGTTTTTAAAGTCCAGGCCGACTTGCAGCGCAACAACATCAGTTTGGATGCGCAGCAGGGTGTGAACTTTCTTGAGGTGCGTTGCCAGTAGTTTTAAAGCGATGCATGGGTCAATCGCGGACTGAAATTAAAGTTTTGCTCTGATTCGTCGATTGGCCCCTTCATGGGAATACCTTTGATCATTGCTGATGCCGAAGAGATTACCTTGGGCTTGAGTTTGCACGAGGCACGTGCGCTCTATCTGGCTGATTTAAGAATTCGCAAACTTCTTGATACCAAAGATTCCAAAGAAGAAGAAAGAAAAGTCGCTAAAGGGGACACGGTAGCGCTCTCGGATGCAAGTGATTATGCGCTTGCTTTAAGTGGCAGTAAAGAGGCAGCCAACGAAGACCATCAAGACTCGGAGAAAAATACGGACGAAGAGGGCAAAGCAGAGGAGTCTAAAGAGCAAGACAGGGCCAAGGAAACTTCCCCTAAGGCCCCACAGGATTTAACCCCTGCCGAAGAAGAGGAAGTCAAAGAACTCAAGCGCATCGACCAGGAAGTACGCATTCATGAAAACGCCCACAAAGCGGCCGCCGGTGAGTTGGCGGTGGGGGGGCCGGTGTACGAATACGAAGAGGGCCCGGATGGCAAATCCTATGCGGTGGCCGGCGAAGTGCAGATTGCGTTGCGCGAAGGTTCAACCCCCGAAGAGACTTTGCAATATGCCCGCAAAGCGAAAAAAGCAGCCCTGGCGCCAGCCCAGCCTTCAGCGAAAGACCGGGCGGTGGCGGCGGAGGCAGAAGCCATGGCGGCTAAAGCCCGCTCAGAGATTGCCAAGCAGCGTCAGGATATGGACCCTTATGCGCGCAAGGTTTTAGAAATTTACGAATCGATTGAGCAGTCCTAATCGAGTTCTTCAAGATTACTTTCAAAACGACTGGCGGCGCTTGGGGCTTCAAGCAGAAAAGGGCGATAACGCTCATCACCTTCTAAAAATACTTTCAGCCAAGATAGGGCGATGCGTCCAACCGAGCCATCACCCACATCGTTTTGCGTGCCTTTGGGACCATTGGCTGCCCAATGCCCAGCTCCGGCCACTTCAAACATTAACTTCGGCGTTGTCTCCGGGGTGGCTTGATAATGTAAAAGTCCGTGCTCATGAAATGGCGCCAGGCTGTCGTTTTCTGCGCCCAAGATCAGCAGTGGCACCGCGTGGTCAAAATCCGGGTTTGGTTTCCAGGGGCAGAGTGCCACCACAGCCCGCAAGCTCGGCTCAAGAGTGGCCGCCACCTGTGAACCGCCGCCACCCATAGACCAACCACTGACCGCAATCCGATCTAAGGCGAGTCGGCCTTTTAGGGGCGAGTCCGTTCGGTCCTGTTCGGCCCGCAGGGTGGTGATGGCATCGAGAAGCGCTTGTGCGCGCTCGGGTGGATAGTCGGCGACTGGGCTGTTGGTGCCGATGGTCATGGTGACAATGCCGTGGGAAGCATAGAAGGGGCCCCATGCCTGGATAGAGCTTTCCGGACTGGCGTAGCCTGGGACAATCACAATGCTGGCCAAAGGGGGTTGGGCATCGCCGGGAAAATAAATCGTGGCGCTTAAGTAGTCCGGCCCATCCCGCAGGCCATCGCTTTGATCGATAATCAGCACTTCAAAAGGACCTGGATCGGTGGCGGATTGGCTGGTGGGGGCATCGCCGCGAATGATGGCGTCACCTTGTTGTTCAGGTGCTGCTTCCGGATTCTGTGTGCCGCAAGCAGTGCAGAGAAGAAGGGTCGAGAGCAGAGCAAGTTGAGTAAGGCGCAAACGCATAACGGCATGAGCTTAACTCTGCAATATGATTTGTGCAAAGGGCAAAGCGGGATTTATACTGTGATTGGCCTTTGTGGTGCGCGTGACCAACACTTTTTTATTTTGGAAAAAACCGATAATGACCTGTGATCGGAAAATCAAAGAGCATATCCTCTGCCACCGGCCCGACACCAATATTGTGGACAATAAGCGGGCGTTTTTTATCCCTGGAACGGGCTTTGACGACGATGCCGATGTGGGGGAGCTTTTTGTTGACGACCCATGTCACCAGATCGCCGGGCTGATAGTCTTGTGGACTTTTGCTGATGGGTAATGTCTTGCCGTGGCGTTCAAAGAAGCGACGAAGATTGGGTACCCGCCGATGATCGATGTTGCGGTCCGGTTTTTTTAAGCCCCAAATCTTTGGGTAAAGGGTAAAATGTTTTTTCATATCCTGATGGACCAACACTTGCAGATCATGCCCCAAGGTGCGGTAGGCGCGGACAATCACATCGGTGCAAACACCAATATGGGCCGGGACATCCCCACCAGGGTAAGGGATAGAATGATATGCACCATCATAAGTCACTTGATGTTGGGTGCGCTCCATCGCCGCATGCACAAGACGGTCAGCAAAGGTCGGTGTGGGCGTTTGTGCAAGGACTAAAGGCGCGATGAGTAAGAGACCTGTCGAAACAAGATAAAAGCCCAAACCCTTGTGTCCGAAACGTGGTTGGTTGCCCATGTTTTCTCCCTTAAGAGGTTATAACCTAAAACATGGAGATATTCACGGGGCTTTTGTTTGTACATCAAGAGGTCATCTCAAAGTACAGCCTTGAGCAGCTTTTAAGCCAGCGCTAATCGATGATTGATGCAAAGGCGCCAACCGGTGGCACCAAGAGGGTGCCGGCGACGGTGCCGTTAATTTCCAGGTCGCGTTTGTATCGAGGTGTTGCATATTCAGACGGAATAAGAACGGGTAAATTGATGCTTCTTTGTGCAGGACTGATTTTATGCACCTCGATGTCTTTGTTTTCGCCGAAACGAAAAAAGCCGCCATTACGAATTTTGAGACGCATGGTACAGGAGACGCCACTGATATTTTCGATTTGTATCGTGTGTCCGAGCATATCGGTTCCTGCGATTGGCACAAAATAGTAATAGTGGTAGTCGTCGTCGTCTTTTTGAATGACTTGAACGGATGGAAAGGCCAAATCGCCTGGTCTACATTCTTCAATCTCAGCAACGTGTTGGGGTCTTTCTTGGGGATCTCTAAAGTGACTTGCGGAGAGCCAGTTTTGAGTCTGCGCATCCTCGTGGAGATGGCTATCGTATGGGCTGCCACAGCCGACAAAGAGAAAGCTTAAGGCCAGAAGGCTGAATAGGTGCATATTGTATTTTTTCATGGTGATATCCTTTGCCCTATAAAAAGCAATTAGTATGCCACTGGAGGGATTTTTGTGAATCCTGAAGAAATCCATTCATAACAGATCCTTAGGGCGATCCGGAGGCTTGCAAACAGAGGCCTGGTGGGTTTTCAGCCTGGGGTAATTAACCCGATCTGGAGGTTTTGCCCGGAAAATCCCGCCCCCCGGCCCCCCTCC
>JASMKV010000003.1 GCA_030749035.1 Myxococcota bacterium
CACGGTTCAAAATTACGTCTTAAAGAGCAGGGTCATCCGGCGCCCACCGGTGGGACCGCTGGCGATTTGTATCTGCAGATTGAGGTGGCAGCACATCCGCAATTTAAGAGAAAAGGCAAGTTGGATCTCGAAGTCGATGTGCAACTTGGGCTGGTCGATTTGGCTTTAGGCTGCAGCGTTGATGTGCCGACCCTGCGTGAGGGAGAAAAGCGCATCAAAGTTAAAGGGGGAACCCAGCCCGGCACCGCCATTCGGCTCAAGGGTTTTGGTGTGCCCAAAAGTGGCTCGCGTGCTGCTGGTGATTTATATGCTTGTGTGCAGGTTTCTGTTCCTGAAGAACTCAGCAGCGAACAAAAGAAGCTCTTTGAAAAATTACGCAAGAGTGGGTTATAGGTTAGCGTCAACCAGCCAGGAGTTCATCTTTGTCGCCTATGGTTTTGTAAAGGTAGGGCTTGATGTTGCTGTCAAACAGTTTGTTCGGTGTGACAATTATTTATATAGAAAACAATCCCTCTCACATGTACTCAGATATTTACATTCGTCTCCAGTGCTCGCCCAACAACCCAGCCGACCTCTTTTGTAAGAATTTTTCTTAAAAGTGCCCCACCCATAACTTTTGGAATAACAATAGTGATTGTCTTTCCACTTCACACCACAACAACAGGCTTCAGTTAACACGGGTGTGGCCCTGGTCCAGCCGCTGGGCGCTCTGCACTCCTGACCCGGTGCACATTCCTGTTGTTCCTCTGTTTCGAAGCCTTCCAGACACTCATCATCGTCTGGATCGCATTCGGTTAATGTCGCCCCGGTGCACCCATCCATACCGTCGGGACACTCAGCGAAGTCATCAGGTTCGACAAGGTCCATTTCGTCATCAGGTTCGTCTGGGTCCATTTCGTCATCAGGTTCGTCCGGGTCCATTTCGTCATCAGGTTCGACAAGGTCCATTTCGTCATCAGGTTCGTCAGGGTCCATTTCGTCATCAGGTTCGACAAGGTCCATTTCGTCATCAGGTTCGTCTGGGTCCATTTCGTCATCAGGTTCGTCAGGGTCCATTTCGTCATCAGGTTCGACAAGGTCAAGTTCTGCACCCGCATCATCGTTTGCACCACGCAAATCTCTGCTGTCGTCCGCATTGTCACGGTATTTTTCGTTCGTGTTTTGCTTACCGCCTTCACGTCTACTCTCCGGTGAATCCAGCTCTGCGCTCTGTCTGTCGTCCCAGTTGTCTCTGCCTGTATTCGTACCTCGAGCCTGTCGTCCGGCTTCCATTTGTGCCAGGCTCTGGCCAAGTCTTCGGCTATCACTTAAGTCAGCATTATATTCGCTGCCACCGCATCCGCCCATCGCCACATCGTTTTTTCCTCCGGTAGCTTGGCCCGTAAGTTCAGCAAAATTGTTAATACCCAGCAATAAAATGACAAGACCGATAGCCACCAGGGCAAAGCGTTTCAGTGCTTTTGGCTGTTTAGACATGGATGTACTTTAACATTCCGGGGCAATGAGATCAAAGAGTTGGCTTTATTTTAGCAAAAGCCAACATGGGTGCAAAGCTGGTTTTGTGTGGTTATTTCTTATGCACTCTTGTTGGTGATGCTTTATGTTTTCAGTGTGTTCTCTGAGCCAGCTCTTCTTTTGATGTCGTCACCAACATGATTGGCCAAAAGCTTCACGCGAATAAAAAAGACCAGATTGATGGAGATTAATCTTTTACCCACCAACCTCGTTGTTGCATAAATTTGTGCAACTCGGGACTATCAAGCGAGACAGGGTGCATATATTCCCGGACACGTTGTCTTTGCCACCATAATTCAGGTTCGTCTGTGTTGCTGCTAAAGCGATACTCATAGAGTTCAGCGCGAATAAATTTGGCAGGGTTGTCGGCAAAGGGATCGTGAGCGAGGAGATCGAGCGCATCTTTGTCGCCCTCGAGCATTTTGTAAATGAAATGCACCAACCAGGGTTGGCGATTGATATTGGACATGGCGGCAAACCAAATCTGCCAATCAAGCCGGTGGTGATAGGGCCCTAAAATACAAGGGCGCCGATCAAGGGATCCCGGTTTGCATTTAAATTCGTATTCCAGCCAGCGCGCATTGGGATCCTTGGGGTTGTCATGGGTTCCCTGCAGGATGATTTCGTGACGTGTTTTGCCGATGCTGCCGAAGGCACCGTAGGTATTGACCAGATGCAGGCGCCCGAAGGAGCGGTTCATGGCTTGTCCGGGCGAAACAAGATTGCGTATTGGATCAATGCTAAGATAGGCGATCAAGACAACAAGCAAAATGACGCACACGGTATGAAAACGCGAAGGTAAAAACCAAGCCGAGCGCGGCGCTGCCGTTTCGATATGGGTCTGGTAAGTGGCCCGGTGACGTCGTCGAAATAAAACCTTGAACCAGGAGTCATCAAAGCAAGCCAGACAGGGGATAAGGGTAAGCCAATTAAGAAACGAAAGGTTACCGCTCACGATCAAGGTGATCTGAAAGCCGACAAGAACAATGCCGGCAAGATGACGCAACCGGCGTGGTCCAAAAACCAACCAGGGTACCACCAACTCGGCGGCGTGATTGCTGAGGATCCCCAGGGTATGAAACCAGACGGGCATTTGGTGCAGTGCCCAGCTTAAGGGGTTGGGGATGGGCTGGGTCTCGTAGTGATATTGCAAACAGGTCAGATCGAGCCAGCAGGGATCGCCACGCAGCTTGATCAAACCAGCACCAAGCATGATTCTAAAAATGAGCCAGCGATAGAGCCAGATAAGAGCGATTGGTGGTGGTGCGTCTTTGCGCAGCAAACCAATTTTCCATGTCGGCACCAACCAGATGGCCAGGAATCCGGTTTCAAGCAGCTGAATTTCCCAGCCATAACCGTAAAAGAGTTGACCAATCTGATTGAGGGAAAGATAGAGCGCCCAGAGGGCGGCCATGATTGGGGCGTTGGCGACACCGGCGATCAGCGCTATAGACAAAGCAACGCCGATCCAACAAACGCTGAGTAAAAAAGTATCGGAGGTGCCCCACCAAAAGAGCGTGGGCATATCCCAGAACCAACTTGTGCCAAAACGGTTTTCAATATTTTGGGTATAGAGCTTTACCGGCAGCAGCCCATCTTCACCGATCAAAGCGACAATTTGTTGCGTTGCCGAGTAAAAGCCAAAGAAGTAGACGACACCCAGAAGTCGCAGGATTGCGATGCGTGTGAACCAATAGGTGGATTGCTCCGGATGACCGCGCAACCAGGCGTACGTTTTTCGAAACACGTTTGGTCGACTTGCTGGGAATTGTTCGGGAGCCATATCGCTCATAGGATACTTCATGCGCTGTGCACGTCGAAGATGCAAGCGCTAAGGTTTCAACAAGACTCAGCGCGAGGCCAGAGGTAAGAGGACGTTAAAGTGGCGAAGCCAGCCCTCTATTCTTCAAAAGTACACACAGGATCTGCCGAGGTATCGCAAGTAAAACTTTCGTCCGCATCTAAATCATGCCAATCAAATGAGGCATAACTGTTATTTTGTACGGTGAGTTCCTGGGCGCTGTTGTCGTTGTCGTCTGTGGCGTTGCCCCAGGAAACATCGGTGACGCTCAATGTTGATGTATAATCATAGTCCTCGTTTACCTGGCCACCCTCCAAATAAAGCCCACCACCAGAATCAGCACTGTTGTCGGTGATGCTACATGTCGCCAGTGTGACGTCAGAATAGGAACCAATATTGAGGCCGCCGCCATCATAGGTTGCCGTATTGTTGCTGATGGTCGAGTCGGTCATGCTCAGGGTTAAATTGTCACCATTTTTCCCTCTAAGAGAGATTCCTGCCCCGCGATTTCCCGCTGTATTGTTGGATATGGTGCTCGTGTTGATTGTCACGCTGGAGCCATATTGCACACTCATCCCACCGCCATTATCGCTTGTCGCCGTATTGTTGCTGATGGTGGTCGAGGTGATGCTGGAAGTGGTCTCCCATAAGCGCACGCCGCCGCCTGCATCGCTGGCGGTGTTGTTGGTTATCGTGAGAGAGGTCATGTTTGTGGTCGACCACCAAATATCCAGGCCGGCCCCATCTTCGGCGCTGTTGCCGGAGACTTCCACCTCTTTTAAAATTGAGCCTGTATCGGCGTAGCTAAAATGCAAGCCACCGCCCTGACGAGGGTGCAAGATTGATTTGAGCTCGCCCGATTATTGTGATCTACGGTAGGCATGAAAAAATCTGATAAAAATGAATCCGTAGATATTGAACATGCAACAACTCAAGACCTTTTGGCCGAACTTGCCCGTCGGCGGGCGGGG
>JASMKV010000004.1 GCA_030749035.1 Myxococcota bacterium
GTAATACAGGCCGAACCGCCACACTCTCAGATATTTTAATGGCTGCAGCATCGCTGCCGCGCTCTTTTTGTAGGCAGGTTTCTTGTTCTTAGCGAAAAGAAAAAATAGAGCGCCCATAATACCCAACATCATGGCGTAATAAACGGGGAGTTGCCGCCAGCCTTCAATATTGGTGCCGTTATCCGTAAGAACATTCAACAGCGTTGGTGCAAAAACTAAAGTCAGTGCTGCCCCCGCGTTTCCCGCACCAAAGATACCCAGGACTGTGCCTTGACGTTCTCGTGGATACCATACGGAGGTATAGGCAATACCAATGGCAAAACTTGCACCGGACAGGCCAAAGCCAAAACTGCACAGCGCGAAATCTATAAAGCTGTCTGCATAAGAAAGCAGATACATCGGCACGGCGCATACGAGAAGCAGCGTCGCAAAGACAGGCTTGCCACCAAATTTATCCGTCAGCATCCCTGCGGGCAGGCGAAAAATCGAGCCTGTCAGGACCGGGATACCCATCAGCCACCCAATTTTAATTGGCCCCCAGTCGAACACCTGATTGGATACCAAAAAAGTCACCAGTACACCATTTAGCATCCAGGCCGAAAAACAAACAATAAATGCAATCGTGCTTAGAAAAAGTGCCCGGTGCGATTTAGGGGTCGCGACGTGTTCCATGGCGATATCTTCTTGCCATCACCTTGATTGCTTTAATGAGATTCTCTTTCAGAATTTCCTATGGTTATTTATTTTTTTAATCCCACATATCGCCTCATGGAAACAAAAGATCTTGTGCTGTATCCGAAAGGATAGCTAAAAACATGAACCAATTTGGTAAAGGGGAAGTAAGCAAGAAAGAGCAGCGAAACGATGATATGCAATTTGTTGATAAAAGGGGCGCCTGCGATCGCGGTAATTTCTGGCTGCAATTTAATGATACTGCCTAACCAAGGTCCTGCCGAGTAAGATATTCCAAAGACCAGTTTTACAGCAGCTTGATAAAGCCCCAAGCCGTCAATAACAATTAGAAATAAAAGGATGATGTAATCATCCGGTGTGCTCATCGCTTTTAGCTGTGGGACAATGACTCTACGGGCAAGAGCCCAGACTGCTCCATAGAGAAATAGCACTCCACCACCCAGTCCTGCCCATCTAAAAAAATTAACCCAGGAGACAAGATTGTAGGCACCGCCAATAAGCCCTATGAGATGCGCAATCAGCAGGATGAGTATGCCCCAGTGCAGACATAAGGATGCTGCACCTATGGAGGCACGGCCAAAGAATCCGGTGGAACGGGTTGTCCACAAATAATCACCGCGAGCAGTCCAGTTCCATTTGCCTCTGTGTCCGCTCATCATGCCGCTAAAGCCACGATAAATTGTGACACCGAAAAACAGTGCGACGGTAATGTAAGGCAACCCGATAAAAAGAAAGCTATCCCACATGACTTTCTACCTGTGCTGACGATGATTGCGTATCTAACTCAACACTGATGACTCTCTCCAGTGCATCAAGAAGATGGAGATATGGTGTTTCTAAGTCTCCCAGCCGGGACCGCATCGGGGGCAGGAGCGGCAAAAGATATTCGTTACACAGCTTAATTCTCACGGGGTCGTCGCTTGATTTGGTGGTTAGCGCAAGAAAATCCACCATTAACGGCAGGTAATCCGGTAACTCCGCTCCATTTAGCTTCTGCCCGAAATGGCTGTAAATACCAGCCAGCTCTATCATGTATTCATTTCTGTCAGAAACAGCAGCAGTGGCACAGGTCTTGGGTTCCTCATAGGTGTGACTTCCAAGGTACAACGGACACCGAGGATTTAATTCAAATAAATCAATGTAATCCTCTTCAGAAATAGTGCTTTCCTCGAGAAATCTGGAGAGCGTCATTGCGCTCTCTTTATCCACGCTCTCCAACCGCTTGACCAGGTTTTCTGCATCTTTCCTGATTATTGCCCCCTGGATATCGTCTTCAGCCGGACTGCACCACAGCTTGGCCATAAGCGAATAAGCATCTTCCAGAATTTGCGTTCTGTCGTTGCTACTCATAGGTTTTCGACCCGGTGTGGTGTGATTTGTAATAACTCTTTCTCCTTTTCATAGGCGACCACGGGTTCATCTGGTCGAAGCCGGCGAGGCCACGCTCGGTATACGGAATGATGTCGGTTTCTTCGCGTTTCGCGTTGGGAACCACAAAGCGTTCGTTGTAGTAGGTTAGTGAGAACGCCCGAATTATCCCGTCGGCCTCTTCTTTGCTCAATCCGACTTTTTTG
>JASMKV010000005.1 GCA_030749035.1 Myxococcota bacterium
GGCCTGATGGTGAGTGATACGCAGTGATTTGCGCGTTCAGGATTTGGTCCTCTGGTTGGCTCGTACGCAGATGCTCTAAGGCGAGGTGTTGACCATTCATCAAGCGAATAACGGGCTGGTAGCCAATCGCAGAGCCCGGCAGAGCCGATATTTGGATTTTATTGCTATCGCCGTTGACATGTACTTGTACATCTTCATCCAGGGAGACGCGTAAGGTACTGTTGTTCATGATAACGGGACGTTTTTGAAAACGGGTCTGTTTGTGTATCCTTTGCCATCCCTGGGCATCCTCAGCCAACATCCATTCCGGGTTTTGCGCAGCCAGGGTCTCTTGGGGCACCTCCACGTTTTCGTCTTGGCTGTTTTGGCGCAGTATTTTGCCTTGTCGAAATGTGCCTAAGACGACCTGGCTATCAACACGCCATAATTCGATAAGGCTATAGGTGTCTCTATGGGTCTCCGATTGTGTCTTGACCAGCACTTCAAAGGCTGCAACCTCTTCATTCTTGGAAAAACCTATGAGCTGGTAATCCTTGTGGGTTTCTGGCGCCTGGGAGGCCAGTGCGGTGCTCAAAAGCAGACCTAAAAGTGTTACGTGCATGGCAAGTGGGTTTTCGGCATCAGCTTGAAAATGTTGCGTTTTCTCTGATGCTTTTAACGATCGTCGGGTACCGAGGTGGCGCATCCCTAACGCTTGCCAACTCACCTCTTAAGTGCCTGAAATCAAAGTAAAATTTATTTAAGAGAAGGTGGCTTTGAGGTCTTGCTCCAGATCGCGCTTTCGCTTAGCAATATAGTCATGGCACAACCACGTGTTTCAGCGGGAGGCGGCTTCGCTGCTTTATTTTATTCCTGGAGAATGGGGCGCCAGGCCGGCGGGATATGGAAGCTTTATAAACGCTTGCGTGCCAAAAATGCCTGTAAAACATGTGCTCTGGGAATGGGGGGCCAACAAGGTGGTATGGTCAATGAAGTGGGGCATTTTCCCGAGGTCTGTAAGAAGTCGTTGCAGGCCCAGGCGGCTGATATGATTGCGCCACTGCCTGACGATTTTTTTGCCAAAAACTCCATTGAGCTGCTCGGTAGTATGACCCCGCGTCAACTCGAATATGCGGGACGCCTTTCTTATCCGATTATCGCCGAAGAAGGTGATAGCCACTATAGGCGCATTTCTTGGGAGGAAGCCCTTAAGTCTGCGGGAGCTGCCTTTAAGGGATTGCCGCCAAGTGAAACATTTTTCTACGCATCGGGTCGTTCGAGCAACGAGGCGGCATTTTTGTTGCAGTTAATAGCGCGGGCCTATGGTACCAACAATGTGCACAATTGCTCCTATTATTGCCATAGCGCATCCGGTGTGGCGCTCGCTAAAGTATACGGTTCAGGTACCGCATCCGTTGTTTTGGACGATTTAAAATCTGCTGATTTTGTTTTGATCGCCGGGGCGAATCCGGCGAGCAATCATCCGAGATTATTGACACAGCTTATGGAGCTACGTCGACGTGGAGGGCGGGTTGTGGTGATCAACCCTCTTAAGGAGTTAGGATTGGTTCGCTTTCGCGTGCCATCGGATTGGCGCTCGATGATTTTCGGAACGCAAATTGCGGATCATTATGTGCAGCCGCACGTAGGTGGCGATGTGGCTCTTTTCCAAGGGATTCTTAAGGCGCTCTTGGAAAGAAAAGGGGTGCATGATGAATTTATCGCTAAGTGTACGGAGGGCTGGGATGCCGTTTCGGAAGATGTTCGGGCCCTAGATTGGTCAGATCTTGTTGCATCTTGTGGGGTTGCTAAGCAGGAGATCGAAAGAGTGGCGGAAATGATTTTTGCCGCCGAACGCGGTATTTTTTGTTGGGCAATGGGACTTACGCATCACGCGCATGGAGTCGATAATATTTTGGCCTTGTGCAATATTGCTCTGGCAAAAGGTTGGTTGGGACGCAAAGGCTGCGGTTTGATGCCCATTCGCGGG
>JASMKV010000006.1 GCA_030749035.1 Myxococcota bacterium
TCTCCGGTTCAAAGCCTGCTAGGCAGCTTCCCGAAGCTTATCGCAGCCGTCCACGTCCTTCATCGCTCGCTAACGCCAAGGCATCCGCCGTATGCCCTTTATAGCTTAAACCACATTTTCTTTTGAAAATACGATTAAAGCCAGGGTTGATTATATAGCAGTTCACCTTGATCTATTTAGATCATCTATCTAATTTTATTATATTTTTTTCACCTTGTTTGATGGTGAGATGACCTCGACAAAAATAATATTTTTGTTGAGGTTCCCAAAATTGAAGTTCAGCAATTAATATCTTAATTAATAAGAATAAATTACAAACTTTTTTTACTAGAATTCAATTGTCAAAGAACATGCTTACAGCCTTTTTTAAACGGCCTAAGACTCAAATCTTTATATCTTTAATGCGCTTTTTAGATGGTGGAGCCGAAGGGGATCGAACCCTCGACCTCAGGCTTGCAAAGCCCGCGCTCTCCCAGCTGAGCTACGGCCCCATCGAGCCATGCACTGGGGTTAAGTTTGGATGCGTTGCCTGCCCTTATGGTGGGCCTGGAAAGATTTGAACTTTCGACCCCACGCTTATCAAGCGTGTGCTCTAACCAACTGAGCTACAGGCCCGTACCCAAGAATTAACCGCACTCGGCGCATTATAAATTTTCCAAAGAACACACGGAACCTTGAGGTCCCGTTCGAGGAGGCGCTATTAACCAAAAGCGCATCATAAGGTCAACTAAAAAATAAGGTTTTTGTGCGAAAGAGAATAAAAAAGTCACATTTGTTCAACCATACGATCGGTGCCACACTTGCAGAATAATGTGGATCCGATAAAAACTCGGCAAACCCCTTAAAAACACTGATTTTCCATAGGATTAACATGGGCTTAGGCCGGTGACTTCTTTTGCTTGAAATATTGTGTCCAGGGCCTTGCCGATGATATGCTTGACCGCATGAAAACGATTCTTAGCATAGCATTGGTACTCACCATAAGCGGCTGTTCGACGGCTGAGCTTATTTACATTGACGACATACGTCCACACGCTGGCAGCCACGATGCCACAAGCAGTGAAAGCGAAACCTATCTCTACGATGTTGACGCCTACGCCGACACTTGCTGCACCATCGATGAGGATACTGGTCTTCCCAAAGCCTGTGTGAACCTGCCCGTCTTTAATCATCGCGCCACTGTCACCTTCGTCAATGACACTCCGCTGCCCGAAAACACGACGAATTCCAATTACGGTACGGCCACAATCCAGAATATGGATATCGAATATACCTCCAATCAAGATGGCCCCGACCTGCCCAAACTAAGTGCTGCGATAGACACAAAGATTCCTGCCGGCACACCAACCCCTGTCTTGACTGATTTGTTCAACAATCAAACGAAGAAATATTTTCGCGAACTCAATGAAGCCCTAGGCGATAACAAAGTAACCGCTGCACAAAGCTATACAGCGAAATATATATTCACGGGCACGAATGATTTAAAAATCAAGGGACATGTCGTTTTCAATATTGGCGATTATAACAGCTGCTCATCAGATTACCCGATTTCATTTAGTGCCTATGGCAACTCGCTGGTAAGTGGTGAATAATGTACGCAAACCCTTGCGCAAGGGAACGATAGCCGCCTAAGAGATGTATACCTCCTGAAGGAATAAACCATGCGCGTTGTACTCGGACCCATGCTTAGCCAAGGCGGTATGGCCGAGCTCTACCTGGCCACGCGCCATGGCCCCAAGGGTTTTGAGCGCCGCTTTGTTGTCAAACGTATCCTGCCGCAGCATTCACGTGATCCGGTTTTCGTAAAGCGACTCATACGCGAAGCCACCATTGCCGCGAATCTCGACCATCCCAACATCATCGACACCATCGAGCTTTCAGAAAAGAATGGCGAGTATTTCATTGTGATGGAATACTTAAGCGGAAAAAATCTTTCCGAAATTCTCGACTCATTACGCTTGCGCACCGATAGCCTCGTCCCACAAATTGCCGCACATATCGTTTACCAAGTCGCAGATGCTTTGGTTTACCTGCATGAACAGCGCGATAAGAATGGTAAGAACAGAGGCCTCACGCATCGGGATATTTGTCCAGCCAATATTATGGTGACAAGAAATGGCGCCATTAAACTCATTGATTTTGGCATCTCTAAAGAAATGGACAGCGAACCCATCACACTTAACGGTAAAACATTGGGTACCCCCGCGTTCATTTCACCACAAAGAGCCTTTGGCCACGACATCGATCAACGTGAAGACATCTATGGCTTAGGCGCGGTCTTCTATGCGATTCTGGTCGGCGAAGCCCCTTTTAACCAAAAGGATTACATCGATAACCCCAACCTTAGTGAACGCATCGGCAAAAGTGATCTTTTTAGTGTCTTCCCACCCACAATGGATTTACCGCGCAAAGTACAGCAGATCATCAAAACATCAACAGCGGGAGAGCCTGCAAAGCGTTATAACGACATGCGTGCGATGCATAGCGCGCTACGAGATTATTTAAATACCGAACCCATCGTCAACAGCAGCATTTTGACCAAATTCATGACCGACCTTTTTGGAACCGAGCGCATCGAAACAAGTCATGTCGGCCCCGCACCCATTGCGCACGCCAAATCAGAGGACTTTATTGAACTCACACCGATTGTGAGCCGCATTCATCCACGCGTGAGCGCCCCCAATACACAGAAAGCAAAGGGGCTCACCGGGCCCATGGCCGTGCTTACTCTTCTCCTTATCCTTTTTGTCGGCGTGAGTGCTTTTTATATTAAACTAAAGCTCTTTCCTGAGTCCACGCCCCCACAAGAAACGAGCGTCCAAAGAGTCACCAAAGTCTCTCCCAAAGCGGATCCTATTGTAGAAGAAAAATCACCGCAGCCTGCACCCCAAGAGCCCATTAAGACACCGCCACAAAAGCCAAAAGATTTACGCCCTAAAACGCCCCCAAAGGTAAAAGAAGTCGAGGCGGCTCAGCCCGAACCCCCAACAACAATCAAAACTGGAACGCTTGTTGTGCGATGCGAAAGCTGGGGCTGGATCCACCTTGATGGTAAAGCCATAGGAACCTGCCCCATTAACGGCAAAGTGCTCCCCACGGGTAAACATGTTGTCGAGCTCAGAGATGATTTTGGCAATATAAAGCAAAACATCAACATTAAAGAAGGTAAGACATCTGTCGTTGATTTTCGATAGTCCTTGGCAAAAACCATATCGCACAGTTTAAAAAGGATAGGATGAATTTTCCTTTACAAAAAATAGCGGGCCACGGAACCTCCTACTTTAGACCCGATTCAAATGGTTTTTTTGGCCCCAACAAGGCCGACCGATCCAGGATTTTCCAAAAGGATTTTCATCTTGGACGCATCCCGTGGCTTACACTAAGCCTTATCGTTTTGCTTTCTGGAGTTTACATTTTTTGGCAAGGCGCGGGTCAGCAAAGTCTTGAGCAATTGCTGCGCTCAGGGGCCCGTCACCCGGTTTTACTCTTTGAAGCCGGAGAATGGTGGCGACTCTTTTCTGCAAATTTCATTCACATGTCCACATGGCACTTGATACTTAATCTGATCTTTCTACTCAACCTTGGCGGCCCTGCAGAGTCTATCTTTCATCGTCGGGACTACGCTCTTTTGCTTACAGGATCAGCCTGTATTTCTTCACTGATCTCGGTGTGCATCGAATCACAAATATCCTGTGGTGCAAGCGGCACCATTTTTGGTATTTGGGGTGGATGCAGTGTTTTTGGCATCCGCTATCGCGACTTTTTGCCCTTACGTTACAAGCGTTATTTTATTGGCACGGTTATCCCTTATGCCCTTGTTGCACTCTATATGGGGTTCTCTTTTCCCGGCGTTGACAACTGGGCGCATCTAGGTGGCCTATGCAGCGGCATTGTTTTGGCGCTCAATTTCAAACCACGCATTCTTGGCTATGACAAAAGTCAACGTTCAGTCATGGTGATGGTATGTCTTTGCTTAGCCTGTGTTTTGGCGCAAGCCGCAACCCCTTCCTATGTACCACTGACACCAAAAAAACTTATTCAAAACCCGGCAACATCAATATTGATCCCGCGACACTGGAACAAGTCATACGAAAAACACAATGTGCAAATGCAAAGCTTTGCTTATCATAACGCGTTGGGCGCAGGGGTTGGCTTCGAATATAAAGACAGCACTTCGACGCAGGGTTTAGAACAGGTTGTGAAACAATTTATATCGACAGAGTTAGAAAACTATCTCACCTACCAAAACATCATCGGCATTGCCATTGAGGAAAGTGACATCACCACACCAGAGGGTCTAAAGTTAAAAAGTCTCTCCACAAGAACGAGGGAGGACCAAACCATTAATCGCCGCGATTATTATCTTGGCCTATCCAACAACAAGCGCATCATCATCAGTTTTCAAGCCCCCGATTGGTTGTGGGCGACCTACGAACCAACATTTCAACGCATCGTCAATAATCTGCGCACAGGCCGCACCATCGAGGAATAAAGGCCATGGGACTTGTCTCGCTTTTCATTCTTCTAGGCACCTTAAGTTCCCCAGAGCGTGTCATCATTGGACTTAATGCGCAGGATTTGCGACACACGCAAGAGCAGGCCCGGATCAAAGAGCTTCTCTATGTGCTTGATGGGCAATGGGTGACAACCCTGCCTTACGCCCTGGTGGTGGACGTTCAACATGCCCAAAACGCCATACGCACACTTAAACAAAGATCAGACGTTAAATGGATTGAAATCGAACAAAGTATTCCTGTGCAAGTCAAAAGCACACCCAACGATCCTTACTATACACAACAGTGGTATTATTCCCCTGTCAACAACGACGTTCATATTCATATTGATTCCCACTGGGAGAACATTTTAAGCAGTGCGTGGCCCAATGAGACAAGCCTGATCGCTGTCTTTGATGATGGTTTCGACTTAGCGCATCCCGATTTAATCAATCGATTTATAAACAGTGGACAGAACTTTTCAAGCGATGTGGAACTCGACGATGCCAGCGCCCAAATCCACGACAATCACGGTACCCAAACCGCTGGCGTCATTGCCGCCGAAGGCAACAACAACATCGGCTTGGTCGGTGTCTGCCCTGGATGCAAACTTTTACCCATTCGTCTCATTGGCAACGGTGGCAGCGAAGAAGTCTTTACCACAGGCAGCGCGACCGCTGAAGCACTTGTCTGGGCTGTCGATCAAGGCGCGGCCATACTCAACAACAGCTGGGGCCCACCGGACAGTTCCGGTTTAGATCCGCTTGCAGATTCGGAGATATGGGCACTTCCCCAAGTTGTCCGCGAGGCCTTTGCCTACGCGCTTAAAGAAGGACGCGGCGGCCTTGGTGCTGTGATTGTCTGGTCAGCGGGTAATGGTGCTGAACCCATTGCCTATGACGGCTTCGCCAGCGCGCCGGAAGTCTTTTCCGTCGGCGCACTGAGCCAAGCTGGGCAACTGTCCTACTATTCTGATTATGGTCCAGCCATCGATCTTGTCGCCCCATCAAGCAGTGGCAGCCAATGGGGCAAAGTCGTGACCACTGATCGACAAGGCACAAGCGGTGTCGAGAGCGGTGACTACAATACCGACTACGGCGGCACCAGTGCCGCCACCGCCATGGTCTCAGGCGCCACCGCCTTAATCGTCGCCGCCTACCCGCATCTTAGCGCCGCCCAAATCATGGAATCCTTGACACAAAGTGCGCAGCCTATCGACGAAGAAAATGCTTATTACGATGACACAGGACAATCACACTACTATGGGCATGGCCTTCTGGATATTGCCGCAGCATTGAGTTGGGCCGCCAGCTACACCGATGGATGCACGCTCAGTCTTGAAGCTTGCGGCAACGAACAAGACGACAACTGCAACGGCATCATCGACGACATCGAACAATGCACCTCTTGCGTGCCCGATCAGCAAAGCGAAATCTGCGATGGCAAAGACAACAACTGCAATGGCTTTGTCGATGAACATTTTGTCTGCAGTGATCTCGACAAACCCACCTGCGCCCCTTGTACAAACTCTAATCAGTGTCTCCTTGGCAGCTTGTGTCGCAGCGCTGAGGACTTTGGCGGCACCTGGTGTTTCCCGGAATGTGAAGAGGATATCGAATGCCAGGATAATTTTGTTTGCCAAAACAACTTATGTCAGCCGCCATCGCCTTCGGGCTTTGCCGCATGCCTGAGTTATTTATATTGTCACCAGGAAGAAACCTGTGATGGCCATGACAACGATTGTAATGGCCTCATTGATGATATCGATGCCACATCGTTAGCCAATTTATCACAAAGCACCTGCGGCGGCTCCGGACTCTGCGCCTTCGATGTGCCCTTTTGTATCGACGGTACTTGGCAATGTGAACGCCACGAATATTGGCAGGAAAAAGAAACCCGCTGCGATGGGCTGGATAACGATTGTGATGGACTTGTGGATGAACTTGCCTCTTGTACCACCAAGAATATTGTATCCCGACGGCCGAGTTCCTGTACAAGCACCAGCGGGCAAGACTTCTGGCTCATTTTTCTACTTTGGGGCCACATGCTGCTCATGGGCTCTACCAGACGGTGCTTAAAGCGTGATCGGTGCTAAAACCATACCTTTTTGCTCGACTCCAGCCCACCTTTAAGTATAAACACGGCGCTATGAAAACATTATTATCTTATATATCCGTACTGTCATTTATCCTCTGTCTCCATGCCTGCACCAAAGATGCGGAGACAAAAACCGCCGAAACAAGCGCAAAAAAAGAGGTTCAAACTGAAACTCCGAAAGCTGCTGCCACAAAGGCACCTGCGCCGACACCACCGGCATCCATCCCAGCTCCAGCAGATGTTGCGGCAGCGCCTGCAGACGCTTTAAAAACGGCCTCTGGCTTAGCTTACAAAGTGCTGAGCAAAGGCACTGGGACCAGCAAACCTAAAGCCGAAGATACGGTTGAAGTACATTACTCAGGCTGGACCACCGATGGGAAAATGTTTGATTCAAGCTTAACACGCGGCAAGCCGGCAAAATTCCCCCTCAACCGGGTGATCCCTGGTTGGACCGAAGGCCTCCAACTCATGGTCGCCGGTGAAAAGACCCGTTTTTGGATCCCCGTTGAACTGGCCTACAACAATCGTCCCGGACGCCCTGCGGGCACACTCGTCTTTGATGTTGAGCTTTTAAGCATCACCGAAGCACCCAAACCGATTGCGGCACCGGCGGACGTCGCTGCGCCACCAAAAGATTCCAAAAAAACCGCCTCAGGTCTGCATTATAAGGTCCTGGCGAAAGGCAAGAGCGACAAAAAGCCGAAAGCCACCGACCGCGTAGAAGTTCATTATTCAGGCTGGACAACAGACGGTAAGATGTTTGACAGCTCAGTCATGCGCGGGCAGACCGCCACCTTTCCCTTGAATGGTGTCATCAAAGGCTGGACCGAAGGTCTACAACTGATGAGCGAGGGTGAAAAAGCGCGCCTTTGGATCCCTGCAGAACTTGCCTACGGCAATCGTCCTGGGCGACCAGCAGGTATGTTGGTGTTCGACGTCGAACTCGTCGGCATCAAGTAGGTTCTTTATTCTCATCCATTTTGCGATAAATCGTCCTGGTCGCAATGCCTAAAAGACGCGCTGCCGTTTTTTTATCGCCATCGGTTCGCGTTAAGGTCTGTTCGATCACCTGTTTTTCGATTTCGGCAAGAGGCGTACCAAAAGGAATCGACAGACTCTCACCTGACTCTTCAGTGCTAACCTTTTTGAGCTGCTTGATGTTATCGGGCAGATCGTCCAAACCGATCAATTCGCGACAGCACAAAACCACCGCGCGTTCGACAACGTTCTCCAGCTCTCTGACATTGCCTGGCCATAAATACGCATCTAAAGCCTTTAGAGCTGCATCCGAAAATCCTTTAACCACCTTATTGTTCTTTTCACTGTAGCGTCTTAAAAAATGATGCGCCAACAAAACCACATCACCATGTCGTTCACGTAAAGGTGGCACACCAACCGGAATCACATTCAAGCGGTAAAAAAGGTCCTCTCTAAAAAGACCTTCATGGACCGCTTTATCCAAATCCTTATTGGTTGCAGCAATCACGCGAACATCAACATTCTTCGTGTTCTCGCCACCTACCGGCTCGATTTCCCCTTCTTGCAGCACTCTTAAAAGGCGAATTTGTACCGCGCCACTCGTTTCTGCTATTTCATCCAGGAGAATGGTGCCTCTGTCAGCTCGGTCAAAACGGCCTTCACGACGCTCAATGGCGCCTGTAAAAGCACCTTTTGCATGGCCAAAAAGCTCACTCTCCAGAAGATTTTCAGGCAATGCTGCACAGTTGACTGCAATAAAAGCTTTGCTCGAGCGCAGTGATAGTCGATGCACATGGCGTGCAAGCAAACCTTTGCCGGTGCCACTTTCGCCGGTCAAAAGAATTGTCGCCTCGGATTTTGCGGCTTGGCTCAACACGGCCATGCAATTTTGCATGCTTACGGATTTCCCAACCAAGTCATCTTCGCCAAACTCCTCAACGCGCTCCCGTAAAACGCGATTCTCATTCACCAAGGCACGGCGCTCCAAAGCCCGTTGCGCTGAACGCACCACAATTGCTCTTTTCAAAGGCTTGGGAATAAAATCGTACGCCCCTTGCCGCATACAATCGACGGCATTTTCAATCGTTCCAAAAGCTGTCATCATCACCACTTCGATGCTCGGAGAAATCGCCTTGACCGCCTTGAGCAAATCGATGCCACTCATCTTTGGCATCATGATATCTGCCAGAACTAAATCCACCGTTTCTTTGCGAATCAGATCGAGCGCTTCCTCACCACTGTCGGTAATCGAAACACGATATTTCTCTCTTTGGAAGATTCGCTTCAGAGAATCGAGAATACCCAACTCATCGTCAACCACAAGGACATGGGGTACCTCAAAAGATGCATCCTCAACATGGTCCGATGTTTTTTCTTCTGCTAACCCTTGCACTTTTGCTCATCCTGTGAATTCACAAGCCTATGGAACTACTCCACGGCACCAAAGCCATCAATGAAGCACGACGCATCATTCGCCACAGCCAATCAATACCCATGATCAATGTCGATCCGATGGCCCGCGACGGCCACGCACCGAAACTGATAACCATCAGCACTGCAGAGGAAACCATACTACTAACCCCCGCAAGAACACCAGAACTTAGCGACCTTTTTGCTGAGTTCGAGCTTTTTGGTGCCTATAAAGCCAAGGAACTTCACAAGATTTTAATCAAATTTTGTCACCACGCGCCAAAAAGATGGGCCTGCCTCTACTTGACAGAACAACTCATCCAAAACGGTCTTGGCGTTGAAACCAGCATCGAGGCGGTGGCGAACCGTTACGGTTTCAATGACTTACCGGACCCCACAACCGGCTTTGAAGAGCTCATCGCGTATAATCAAATGCTTGCACAAATTGTCGAAAAACAAATTGGTGCTTTGCGGACCAATCAACTCAACTTGGTTTCGAAAATTGAAGCATCGGCGATAGCCGCCATCGCTTCCATGGAAATTCATGGCATGCCCTTTAACTCTGAGATGTGGGAAACCTTGGCGCAACGAAACGAAACACAGCAAAAGACGCTTTACAGCCAAATCGCGAATCACCTGAGTGAAAAGGCCAGCCAACAAAAACTCGGTGAGATGGACACCCATGTCGACATTGACAGTGACAAAGAACTCAAAAGTCTCTTGGCGCAATTGGGATTTGAGGTCCCTAATTTGCAAAAATCGACATTAAGCACTCTCCCTGAACCGCTGGGACCCTGGTTCAAAGAGTACAGCGAGCTTGGCAAGTTGGTCTCAACTTATGGCAAAAGCTTCCTGAAATATGTGGGTGACGATGGCCGCATTCATCCCACCTTTGAGCAGATTGGTGCTGGCTCTGGACGCATGGCTTGTCACTCACCCAATTTACAAGCCATGGTCAAAAGCCAGGAGCATCGCGCTTGTTTTTGTACCGACGAAAATCGAACTCTTATTTCTGCAGACTATGCCGCCTGCGAGTTGCGTATCTTGGCGGAGATGAGCCGTGACCCCTTTTTCTTACAAGCCTTCGAAAAAGGCGAAGATTTGCACGCACGCGTGGCCAGTGAAATATTTCAAAAAACGGTGAGTAAAACAGAAAACCCTGAGCTTCGACACAAAGCCAAATCCATTAATTTCGGCCTTGCCTATGGCATGGGTCCAGCAGGCTTAGCCCGCACACTCGACATCAGCAAACATGCCGCAGAAGACCTTTTAAATAAACATTTTGAAAAATTCCCCAGGGTCAAAAGTTTTCTCGAAGACAATGCGCAACATTCGCTGCAACGGGGTTTTGCACAAACGCTTAGCGGCAGACGTCTTGCCATTAGCTCAGAACAAATGATTGACAACCGCAATGCCGCCCTTCGCCTCGCCAAAAACATGCCCATTCAAGGCACCAATGCCGACATCACCAAGATTGCTTTGGCCACGATTGCGCAGGGCTTAGAACAATATGACAATGCTTTTTTGGTCAATGCGGTACACGATGAAATTGTCGTTGAATGCGAAGAAAACCAGGCTGAGGAAGTCGGCAAGTTTATCAAAAAATCGATGATGGATGCGGGCGCCGAATTACTTAAAGAAGTGATCCTTGAAGTTGACGTTGAGGAGAGCAGGATTTGGACCAAATAAGTTTGATGGGTCAATAGATCCCCGGAATAAAACGCCAACGCACTTTTTCACAGTAGGCCCTATAGTCCGGGTCCATACCCAAATGCCTCTCTTCGGTGAGTGCCCTTAAGAAGTAAATCACTGTCCAGAACCCCATACCCAGCGCGAACCCAACATTAATCACCGGCAACATCGTTATCCACCACATGCCCACCTTAGAAATATACGCGGGATGACGAACCAACGAATAAGGAAAACGACCAACAATACCCCGATTCGTCAAATTGGAAGCCTTGGGCCCTAAGGCCACTGAAGCCCAGGTGTAAATAACCAGAAGCGCCCCCGTAATACAGCGCATGATGATGGTTGAGGTTTCATCCCAATAAGCCCGGTCATCGTTGGCCCCCCAAGGCACACCCCAAAAGCCATTAAAGGGTGGGTAACAAGCCAGTGCGACAAACCAGCCCAAAAATGTCGGTTCCACTGAGCGAATTTTATTATTCCACTTTTCGAACTCGAAAAGATAGCCAACCGAAAAAATCGCTGTATCCACAAAAAACAAGGCTGAGATAAAGATATGATAAAAAAGATATTTATCAGGGTTGCCCCAAACACGATCAAAGTAAGAAAGATGATTGCCAACAAATTTAAGCATGATGGGCAGAAAGAAAAACTTCACCGCCATAAAAAGAGCCGAAACCTTCTCTTCCTGCGTGAATCGTCGAAACTCACCACCTCCTAAGGCGCAAAACATGCCATAGGACTAAGACAATAAACGATAACTGTGATTAGGCGATAAGGACTCCCGGTGGCGCAAATAATAAAAAGGGGAAAACCCTAAATAACCAACATAACACGTGATTAAAGCCTGACGGGCAAAGTCATTCAGAAGCCGTCCATAGTAGGGCAACAAAAAATACACAAGAAGAGCGATGCCATAAACCAATGCGGACGAAAGGTAATACCTAACCCATGTGACTTTCTCTTCTTTTGGCTCATCCATCAACTCAAAAAACACCAATTGATGTCTATTGGCAACACCTTTTCTTTTGAAGTGCACCTTGTTGCCAAACTTGCTTTCGTGGTAAATCCTTAAAGATGGGAGAAGAAAATATTCTTATCACAGGCGCTGCCTCAGGCATGGGGCTGGCGATAGCACAAAAGCTTGGACAAAAAGGTCGACACATCTTGTGTCTGGATATCGATGAGAAAGCACTCACACAAAACTGCAACAGACTCAATGAGACATCCGGTGCGCATTATAAACCCATTGCTTGTGACTTAAGCAACACGGCAAATCTTCTTGAGAGCTTTGAGGAAATACCCAGACTAGAGCATCTGGTGCATTGTGCCGGCATCGCACTTCCGGATGATTGGAAAAGCACAAGCGATAAAGACTGGGATGAACTTCTGCACATCAACTTCATCGCGGCCTGCCTTGTTATCCAACAAGGCGCTAAAATCCTGAGCGCGCATCAAGGTGGTAATATTATTTCGATATCCTCCGCAGCAGCCATCAAACCGATGCCTTCGCAAGCGGTGTACAGCGCGGCAAAAGCTGGCCTCAACGCTCTTCACAAAGCCCTGCGTGAAGAATTTCGCCCACACAACATTCGACTCACAACCATTAACCCTGGACCTACAAAAACAAATATTTTGCGGCGCTTTTCTGAGGACTATCTTGAAGAGTTTAAAGTGCTTGAGGAGCCCCGACTCGCAGCCAGTGACATTGCGGCAATTGTCGATTTTGTGGTCGCAAGTCCAAGCCATATCAGCTTCGATGATATAACCCTTACGCCAAGTGCTTGGGCGTGGAATTAATGTTCTCTCTTAAAGGCAAAGAAGTGCTTATTACCGGGTCCACACGAGGACTTGGGTTTGCGCTGGCAAAACGCTGCCTCCAGGAAAAAGCCTCCGTGACCATACACGGGTCTAAGACGAAAAGCGTCGAAGATGCTCTTGCCAAGCTTGAGCACGAAAATGCTCAGGGTGTGGTCGCTGACCTCCGGGAGATACAAAACATAGAAACGCTCTTTAAGGAATTTACGCACGAGCAAAAACCTCTGGACCTCTTTATCAATAATGCAGGGCGCACCTTGACTGGATATTTTCTGCAGCAGGAAACCAGTGATCTTGTTGACCTCCTGAATTTAAACACGCGAGCTCCTCTCTTGTGCGCAAAACATGCCTTAACATTGATGGCCAAAAACAAGACCGGAACCATCATCAACATTTCCTCCAATGCAGCAGCAGCGCCAATGCCGCTTCTGGCCGCTTATTCGGCAAGCAAGGCAGCCCTAAGCGCCTTTAGTAAAGCATTTCGTGCCGAATGCGCAGACGAAGACGTAAGGCTCTTTTGGATCGAGCCCGGGGCTATTGCAACAGGCATCACATCATCCTACACCAAGGAGTTTATAGAGCGTTATGACGGCAATATTACGCGATTGAATCCGGATGATGTCGCTGAACATATTATTCATATTTACCGAAGCGACAAATTAAACCATCAACACGTTGTGTTCGAACATTTTAGCGCAACGCATAAGTCATAAGAGACGAGCTTCAATTTCCTCTTCCACCACCCGACCTTCACGCAAACACACCTTATAGGCTCCGGCGCCGACACGGCTTGTGACAACCTCGTGCAGCCCCTCATCCACAAAACAAAGCGCCACATCATCATCCGCCGCCAGTCCGGCTGGAAAACCACCACCAATCAATTCATGGTAGCGAGGTCGGCGCAACACTTCGCCATCGTAGTGTGGGCAAGCGCTGCCTTTAAGTAAGCCCAGACCATCGATACGGCCCTCAAGTTGCGGGCCATAAGAGTCCGTCACCACCGCCTCAAACCAACAAAGCATCCCCGCGCTCACGCCACAAAGCACAATTCCCTTCTCGTAGGCCTCTCGTAGAATCTTATCAAGCTCATGTACGCGCCACACCGCCAACATATTCATCACATTCCCACCACCCACATAAATGATGTCTTGGCTTAAAAGAAATTGACGCAGATCCCGGCCATCATGACTAAAGAGGCTTAAGTGACTCGTATCGGCCCGATCTGCAGAGAAGGCTGTGTAGAAGCGTTCAATATAGCCGGGGGAATCCCCACTTGCGGTGGGCAAAAAACAAATGCATGGCTTTGTTTTATCCACCAAAGATAAAAGATAATCGTCCAGGCAACGATGTTGAGGCTCTAAGCCGACACCACCACCACCCACACCTACGATAACCCGTTTCGTCATAGAGAAAAGCCTAACAAAGAGGCCTATGCCTGTCCAAGCCAATCAACGCCGAAAGCCCAACCTTTTTATCCCAGGCCTCATGACACCACCACATCAGCATGCTATGCATGGGCTCATCACGGCCACACGATGAATACTCCTCCCCCAAACAAAAGACACAAAAAAGAACGACTCGCTCTTCTTGCGGCTGGTCTGTTTTTGCTTTTCATCTTCACAAGTCCAGGCGTCGACAAATTAACCGGTTTTGCGGGAGGGGCCCGTGATGATGCGACCGGCTGCGGGGGTGATGTCAGAGATCTGGAGAGCAAGCCATCAAATACCACCGATTCTCAAGCTGCGGGGAAAGGTGGCGCACCTGACTTTACAGAATCTTTGAGCGCAAGTGCTGGAACGCAAGCGACTTCAGAATGCTCTGTGCTTCTTGACGAAAAAGCGATGATGAGCCAGGGTAATTGGCAGCTTGTTTTCCTTACAACATCCGATGAGGAAATCTCTGCTGATGAATACGCAACCTTCACCATCGTTCCTGCAGCTGAACTTCCCGCTGGCGTCAATGCGACCCACCCCTGGTTTCGCGTTGAATTGCATACACTGCCCCCCGACACAGTCCAGCGTCTGCTTTTGACCCGAACCATCACGGATTGTTCGACTAACGCATTCAAACAAAAAATACGTCGCCTGCATGTGGATTTTACCCTCTATCCGGATCTTGACGATAATGTTTCCTATGATGGAGCGTTCATCAAATCGGCCTATCTCTTCGGAAACGTTGATGCACCTGACACCCAAAACTCCTGGAAGACCGCATTTCATCAGGATCTGCGGGCTTACCCTGAATTCCCAGATCTCTCTCCAGGTTATAGTCATTCCAAAACGCTATTCTTAGACTCTTTCCTTGAACAATCGGTATCCGATGCCCCCCCCCAGCTGAAAAAGACGGGACTCAGTTTTGAATTTAAAAAGGATGAGGAAAAACTTTTTAGCTTCCCCTTTACCATCCTCATTCGCAGCATCGAATTTGGCGATGCATCCCTCGCATCCATCATGGAGAAAAAGGCGGGTGACTTCTTCTTTCGCTTTGGTTCAGAAGCCACACTGACTTGGGGTCATGATGCCAAAACCTGGCAATATGAAAACACCAATGCAGACGTTGATTTCAGCCAGAGTAAAGCGATTGAAGAGGATGAGACTCAAGAACTCTTTGAAGCGATCATTGACTATGAAGCAAAGGCCGCCTACCTGGGCTTTAAGGTCTGCTGCTTTACGGAAAAAGACCTTTTTAATCTCGAAGACATCAAAGCGTTTAACAACGGCCCCTTATCACCGACATTGGTTCAGGAATTCATTGCAGCACAAAATTATTCTCCGGACATTCAACTTGCAAGTGCCCTGCTCGATGAGACCTACGGTTTTAGCAATATGGATGCGAGCACAGAGGTGAGCGCTGATCTTGCCCAAAGCGGTTGGCTCAACACCATGGTTCTTGAGACCACGCCCTCCCTCGACCCCTTTCACCGCCATCTTCTCATCGGAGAAGAGGCCACCCCCTATCAAGCCCAATTTAAAGTTGAACCCAATACAAGTTATATGGCGCTTCTGCTTTCAGGCACGAACGGCAATTTTATTAAGGGTGGTCACAATGCTGGAAAATATCTCTGGGATCCCAATACGCGCCACATAAGCCAAATCGATTGCCCACAGGCAGATTGTTATAACGGCTCGATACCCGTGCCCCAAATCGAAGGTCCCACACAGCACCCTCTGCTCTATAAAGAGCCCTGGAATTTCAAGGACTATCAAGAGCTTTTCGCCCATTTTTGGTCGCATCGCTTTACGCTGCATCCCTTCGTCGTGCATGCCGATGCTCAAGGCATGATACGGCTCGAATTTGCTCCCGATGGGCGCATGTTTCCAATCAACGCCCTGGCCCTGCGTCAAATTGACAACAATGCCGATTCAAATCAGGTGAGCAATGCGTTGGCACTGCGCATGCACAAAAAGCTGCACACCTACCATGAAGCTTATCTCGATGCCGAAATCAAACCCGTATGGCCCCTTGCCTGGAAAGCCATTGGTGACCAAACTTTTCCTCAAGATGAGCTCAGCCTCTACCGTCGCCGTTTGGGCAATAATTTGAACCCGCAGATCGATCCACCTGCAAAGTGGCTGGAGGATATTGAAGATGGCATAGAACTTACGGTTGCCCAGGGCGAAAGCGGCCACCTGATTCTCGGTATGCGCTCAAGCTACAAGCAGAGCAAAGATTTTGACATTTTGACGAGTTCCCTGCAAACAACAAGTGGATTAGCCATTCCCACACAAAACATTCGAATTCAAAGTTTTCGTATCGACACGCGTTATATCAATCGTTCGAGCTATTTAAAGCGGCGTTATCGCTTCGAACAGTCGACCCTGCATCCATTGGCAACATGGAATAAGAAACTGCGTCCCGGTTTCAATCGCGAAGTGTTGATGACAATCGACACACAAGATCTGGCGCCTGGTCATTATAAGGGTCGTATCGTTTTGGACATCAGCAATCTCAATCGGATTTCCATTCCTCTGGAAGTCGAGATTCAGCCCTTCACCCTCGATTGGAAAGACTTATCACCCAGTTTTTATAAACCCTATCTGTCGGGGCCAGCAGCCTTGCGTTGGTGGGTCAAAAGCAAAGACCCGGATTACAGCTGGACATGGACGGACTATTGGGAGCAAGAAGAGTACCAAGAAGCCTATAATCAAGTGGCTGAGCAAATGCGCCAACAACATTTCAGCCAGTCTGGCACCTTTGACTATAAATTCAATATTGAGGAGAAAATAAACAACGCATGCAAACCCACACATATGGCCGTCCCCAATACAAGTTGGTGCTTTAAACGACACGACATCACGACACTGCAAATCGCCGCGATGTTGGGCCCCGAAGCCGCGAGCATTCATCCTGGAGAGCCCAACGCCGATTGGTCGAGTCAGCAAACGCTGCATCCACAACGGAGCATCGCTTTAAATGCCCACAGTGTTCTGGCTAAAAAATATGCCAAGGAAGACACCTATCTTTTCGGCTATGCCAGTCAATGGGGCGAATATTTACATTATACGTTGGATCAAAGCATCATTGATCAGCAAAAGGAAAGTTTTAAGGTGATCATCAAAGATCTCTTGAATGTGCTGCAGGGTACCGATCTTCAACTCATCATCGATATTGCCGGCGAACACGCAAATTATCCGGACATCTATACCGGCAGCGGTGCAGCCCTCGGTGTCAGCCAGGATGTGCCGGAGGGCCAGTACCGGGCCGTGCAGGTTCTCACCATGCTCAAAGCGGCGATTGGCGAGCTGATGACAGAAGTGAGTACAGAAGAACTGGAGCTTTTTGCGCCAAACCTGCCCGTGCGTATCGCCATGGCCGGCAACGGACTGCTCGATCTCTATGGTGCTTTTGCGATCAAAGAACCTCCGCCCGAAGCCATCAACACAGCCGACAACAATGAGTTCAGCACAGCAAATATACAACCGCTCCTGGGACCGAACGCACAAACCATGGTGGATATTCTGATTGTCAATATTGGCCTGCTGGGCGCCATGTCCATACCAGGCATGGAACATCTCTCTATCCCCGAGTGGTTATATCAACAAGGCATCGAGGTTTGGTTTTATAATTTCAGCGGCGTCGACAATGTCCACGCCACTTCCCGCTTTGGCTACGGTCTTTATCAATTCGCCTATCGCTGGAAGACACAAAAAAAGCCCAACCAAACCTATGCTCTTTTCGATTCGACATTGCCGCTGCAGCGTATGATGCGTGAGGCTTACCACAGCCCGGGCAACAATGAGAATTTTAATCATATGGACAGCGACTCCATGCCCTGGGCGATGGTTGAAATGGCCTACAAAGAAGAAAGCAACCTGGATGAATCAACGGATTCGGAGCCCTTCACGATTGCGCCCCGCTTAAGCTATACAGAAGCTGTCAGCGGTGCCCAGGACTTTGCCTACGCCTTAAACGCTTGGGATTTAGCCACGCAAGCCCTCAGCCATTCCAGTCGAAAAACACAGGCGTTGGGCAACAAAGTTCTACGCTATTTAAAATCTTTGGCCTGGAAAATTGATTTGCGCGTCAATTTCGACGGTGATCCAAAAAACGTTGGGGTCATTCCTATGCCCGTAGGGTGGAGCGGTCAAACGCTTGATGAAATTCAGGCCAAACTTATCGATTTTATTGCGCAGCTGCATGCTGAGTTGGACTAAGATTGGTGTGTGTCAAATCGGACACACGGTATTAAAAAGACTCCCCTCGGTTATTCCTCGACAATTCCTGTATCTTTTGGCACAAGTCTTTAGAAGTCATGCTCTCATTTTTTTCAAATAAACTTTGCTGCACCTTCGTTCTGGGCTTGGGGCTCACGGCGTGCAATCTTGCGCCTCCTGACGAGACTCTCTTTGGCGAGACAGACACAGAGACCAACACGGAGTCATGCACTGGCGAGGCATGTGCGCCAAGTGCAGAGCAAGACGATGACACACCAACCGTCATCACCGACTGGGCCGGGAACCTCTCCATCAACTTGCACACCAGCAGCGACTTGCTCACAAATCTACAAACGATCAGTGGTGATCTCCAGATTGGCCCCGATGAAGCCATCACTTTGCCCGCCCTCACAAGAATCAATGGAAGCTTAATCATTCAAGACAACGATGCACTTTTAAGCTTAAGCGCCCCCAATCTGCAAAGTATTGGCGGTGATTTGTTCCTAAGTGCAAACAATCGCATGACAGACTTACAACTGCCTGCTCTGGAAAATATTGGTATGAATCTGCGCATTGTCCAAAACAAAAATATTGAAACAATCAACATTAACGCTTTAACCCAAACAGCTCTAAGCTGTAGTATTTCACATAATATTGCACTTGCGGCGCTACAACTCGATGCATTGACCAACGTTGGATTCAGCCTGGAAATCACAGGCAACACAAACCTACCTGCCTGTGCCGCCGAAGCCATCGCCGACAATCTAAGCTCGGGCAGCTCCAGCATCAGCGATAATGACAACTCCGCAACATGCGATGAATAAAATATAAAAGATTGTTAAAAACTGAGAAGTTGAAAGACTTACTCACCCAGGCCCGCATCATCAAGTAAGTTTAAAGCCGTGTTGATCGTGTTTTGCGCCTCACGTCGAATATCCGATGCCTTATCAATTTCACCGTGAAAGTTCTTTGTCGTATCCGCCAATTGCGCCAGCTCTTTCTTCAAGCGATCGCGCTCCTGTATCACGCTTTGCAATCTTGCCAGAAGGGGTTCAATTTTCTGCGAAAGTGTATGCCAGGCTGCTGCGGTGGCTTCTAACTCCTGCCGGACTTTACTTAATTCGCCCGTGGCCTGCTCTACCGCAAGCGTTGCTTCCTGGGTTAAACGCTGCTCTGCACCAATCACACCGGCAACATGGTTCAAGCGCTGATCCAAATCGTTCGCAGGTGTATGCTGCGTATAACCGCCCTGCGTCGAAGTGCCGCTTTGGGTAAAATCAGTCAAACCAGGACTGGAACTCCATGACTGACCTAAACTTTTTGCCATCGTTTTGCTCTCCAAGCTCAAAGGTGATTCTGCTAAACCATCTGTTTGGGCAAAGGGCAACTCTTTTTCAACGAGATTTTCGACTTCTCTGGGCTCTGAAAGCGGCGGCACGGGCTCATTCACCACCGTATCTTCACTTTCCAAAAGGTTTGCCACACTCGATTCTTCAGCTTTAAGCTCGACATCCTCAACATGCGTCAGCTCAGCACTTTGCGCTTCGCCAAGCGCAATGTCCGCCTCGCTTTGGGCAATCACCTCACCGTTGAGTAATTTTTGACTGACTTCACGCAATTCCTCAATTTGATAAGGTTTTTTGATATAAGCATCAGCGCACGTCTTTAAACGCCTGTGCTGCGCAAAGGTCTCATCGGAGGCCTGGCTTGAGGCTAAAATCATTGGGATTTCAGCAAGTTTACCATCCTTTTTGATTTTATTGCAGAGTGAGTATCCACTCCCCCGCGCCAACTCCACACTTAAAACAATGAGTTCGGGTGGCTCTCGACGGGCTTCGGCCATACCAGCCATGCCATCACCGAAAAGTTGGGACTGCAAACCCAAACCAATCCACAACGACTCCAAATGGTCGGCTACACTGCTGTCACTGTCGATGACCAAAACTTTTCCCATGATACTCTATGGCTACCACTCTTCGGACCAAGAAAAAAGCCCGGCGCCCTTGAAAAAGTCACTCTGCACACGATCGTGGATAAAGGGCCAAATCCCTCTCCAGATTGATTGCCCCGGAGGCAGAATCTTGCTAGACCATCGCAAAAATACGATGACCGGGAGCAAATGTGCTGACTTTACAATTGATTAGGTTCTTTTTGGTTTTGGGCTTGGGCATGTCCTTGAGCTTTTGCAACGGTGCCCAGAAAAAAGATGACGACAACAATGATACGCCTGACGACAACAATACAATTGCACCCAGCCTACCCAATTATCCCGATTTGCAATGCTTGGGCACAAGCTCCTACATTCTTCTATCCGGAACGCAAAATGTCACCCAGCTCATCGAAAATGAGGATGCATGTTTAGTTTATGCGCTGAGCCCAACCAACAAGAGCATTTACTTTATCAACATCAACACCGACAGCGTGATAAAAACCATCACCCTCGCACACGAACCCACGCATATGACTTATCAACCCGAACAGGAACATCTCTTTGTCTCTTCAGCGGCCGGGAAAACGATTTATGCATTTGATGCCGAAACCGGTGACACCGTCGGACAGGTCGTGACCAACGAAGTACCCTACCGCATTGCTCCAGCGACAAATTTTCGTTTATTTTATGTCGAAGAAACAGGTTATTCTGCCATCTATGAAGTCAATTTCAGCACCGAGCAATCAAGCGCCTTAACCGGACAAATTTACCATGAGCCCAGTATCCTTACATCTGCAGACGGTAACCTCCTCTATGTTGGGGAAAGCAATGTTGCCGGAGGCGAACTTTTTGCCCTTGATGCAGGCAGTGACGAATTGACACAGCTCGATACCTTCACATTTGATAATGGCTTTACGCCCCCATCGCCAGAACGATTTCTCGCCTTGAATGAAACCCAAAAGCATCTTTTCTTTGCCAAGCGTATTTTCTCCACAGAAGACCTCTCGCACATCATCGGCTGGCTGGGCACAGACATCTTGCACGTTAACCATGAAGGCAGCATTGCGGCCTCCACACAGGCTCTCTACGACACAGCGACTTTTTTAGATTTTGAAAACCGCACAAACCCTGAAGCCACAATGACCTTTTCAAAAGATGGTTACTGGCTCTACGAGTTTGATCCTGTCGGTGGACTGCTCTACCGTCAAGACCTGGCAACGCTCGTGGGCAGCCATGCGTTAAACGACTTAAACGTGAGTGCTGGCGAACTCTCGCAACACGATTTTATTCAATTGTTGGCAGACCCGAACAGAGACATCATCTACGCGCTCAACGGCGGAAAAAATCAAATCCTTTTCATCGATGCGACCACGCTCCTGGCCACACGCGCCGAAGTGATTGGCTCGCAGCCAGTCCATATGGCCATCGATAGCGAAAACGACTTACTTTATGTGGCGACTTTCGGCAGCACCGAAATCGCCGTTGTAGACCTGACCACACAAACCAAAGCTTTCAATGGCACGATTCAAACAACAAGTAATCCATACCGTGTGGCGGTCCATGATCAGCGTTTGGTCTACGCCGAGCAGGATGGACAAAATGATTTGCATTTCATCAACCTAAGCACCGGCAGCCTGAGCTCAACCTTAGAAGCGACGCTCTACCAACCGTCCTTAACCTTTGATGCAAGTGGACAGTATCTCTATGCGGCCGAAAGTGCTTCTTTGAATGCGGGGCTCAAGCGTTACGACCTACAAAATGGCGAATTCCAGGAAAGCGCAGCCAGCAGCGCAAACTATTCCTATCCCGGACGCAGAGTTGTTTTTAGCGACGACTGGGTCTACTTTGCCGGCCATCGATTTAATGCCACGACGCTTGAAATTGATTCCACCTGTGATTTTGAGGACGAAATCCTGGCGCTCTCCCCCGATGAACATTATGCGCTTTCAGATAAACGCATTTTTGATATCGAAGACTGCAGCGAAGTTGGCGGCTTACCTTATGAATCCGGCTTGGTTGTGGTCGACCGCAACTCCGAAAAAGTTTTCCAATTTGATAATATTACCGGTGTCTTTGAAGTTCAGGCACTGCCTTAAAAAAAGATACGCACTTAAAATTGCCCTCAGAAAGTTCTAAGTGAGATAAATCATGACAAAAAAATATTTTATTACTTCTATAATAATCGGGGCTTTACTCAGCGCTTGTCATTCCGGCGGCGTTGACCTTATTGGCCATGCGCCTACCGTCGACACCGGCGGTCCACATATCACCTGGGACCCTTTTGCTGAGCCACTCCCCGAAATCCCCTTTCCCAACAATGTCGGTACCAGACCCGACAGAAAATCGCCCACAGGACTGCGTATCAATGCGAGCATGATTGCGCCCACGGAATTTGAACAAGACCTGCGCACCAAGCTTGCCGGTTTAGATGGCTTTGGCACATCGGCCCCCATGTGGATACAATTTGAATCGCCCGACCCAACCCAACCCGAGATTGCCAAACTTGATCTTGCCGCCATCGCGGCAGCACAAACCGGTGACATCAACTTTAATGACGACGTGGTCCTGCTCATCAACGTGAGCCCTGAGAGTCCAACCTATGGTGAAGCTTCGGTGCTTGATTTTGGCAATGGCAATTTCCCCATGACCCTCGAAGACACGGATATGTTCGATTATGACCCCCGATCGACATCGAGTAATCTCATTTTTGATGTGGAAGACGAAGACAGCGATGCGGATGGTGTCTTTGATGTTTGGGAAGACACCAATCAAAACGGCATCCTCGATGCGGGCGAAGATGTAGACGGTGACGGCAAACTCGATACCCACGAGGACTCTGACAACGATGGCGTCTTTGATAGAGGCAACATCTGGGGACCAGATGGACACAGCTATCACGACCTCATTACCTTTTATGAGCAGGAAACAAACACCCTGACCTTCCGACCCGTTTATCCTTTAGAAGAGCGCACCACCTATGCGGTGGTGATCACCAAAGACCTCGTCAACGAAGATGGCAAAAGCATCGTCTCGCCTTTTGACTACGTTCACCATCTCCAACAAAAAGCTGCCCTCAAACCTATCTTCGAAGATGGGCTCTTAACCCCCTATGGCCGAAATGCTGATGATGTGGCTTTTGCCTGGACCTTCACCACCCAAAGCGTCACCAACGATTTGGTCCGTATCCGTGAAGGCCTACGTGGCTATGGCCCCTTGGCACATTTAAGCTCAGACTATCCAGCTGAAATTTTAAGTCTGGAAAAGATGAACAGCTCGAGCGGCGTCACCGCTTACCATCTCACCCCCGAAAAACTGGTTGGCGCCATTCGTGTGCTTTTCGATAATCTTGAAATCGCCAACTACGAAAGCAACCGCATCAATGAATTGGTCGATACCTACGGTGCTGTCGACTATATGGTGGCTGGCGACTATCGCTCTGTAGATTTCCTCGATGCGGGCGGTGGTTCCTTTCAAATGGAAGCCGAACAAGGCATCGCCACAACCGAAGAAAGCAGTCTGCGCTTTATTATGGTTGTTCCGAAGAAAGAATACGCCAAAGATGGCAAACCTTTTCCTGTCGCGCTCTATTGCCACGGACATACCTCTCTTAAAGTCGAAGCCCTGGCCTTTGCTGGCGTCTTGGCCAAGTTTGGTATTGCCACCTTTGCCATCGACGCGCCGGGCCATGGTATTCCCATCGGTGGTCCTTACGACGTTATCGTTGAAGGCCTTCTTGCGCAGCTTGCAGGCGATGACCTTATCCCTTTCTACAACGCGCTCAAAAAAGACCGGGCCAAAGATTTAAACAACGACAGCATTTATGAACCGGGCGGTGACTTTTTTACCAACGACTCTTTCCATACACGCGACATCGTACGCCAAACCAATGTCGACTACGTGCAAGCAGCCCGAACATTACAAGCTTTTGACGGCGTGACTACATGGTCTATGGATCTTAATGGCGACGGCGTTGCCAACGATATTGCCGGCGATTTTGATGGGGATGGACAAGTCGATTTAGGTGGCACCGATGTCGATTATTTTGCCCTTGGAACCTCTATGGGTGGCATCAATTCAACAATTTTAGCCACAATTGAACCCACCATTGTGGCCGCCGCACCGATGGCACCTGGTGGTTCTCTTTTAGAAGTCGGCATGCGTACCGAGCTCGGTAATGTTGTACACTCGGCGTTGATGCCCATGCTTGGGCCCATGCTTATCGCCGAACCCAAAGGCAACGCGGCGCAATGCGAAAACGATGCGGCTTGCCTTTATAATTTAAAATGGTTGGTCAACGATGTGTTCACCCACAAACTTCTGGCCTTTGCCACCGTTGGTGAAATTGTTGATGGCGAAGTTGTCAACGAATTACGCCCTGGTGATATCATCAAACTCTATAACCTCAAGTCCGGCGAAATGGATCAGGCACAAGTCCATGCGGACCGGACCTTCAGGATTCATTTGGCTTCGGACAAATACGATCCAGTGCGCGTCACCGTTGAGCGTCCCAATGGCACCATCTACAAAACCATCGACACCTTTGAGTACGACGTGAATGGTTTTCAAGGCGACGACTTTTTGAAAGAAACGCCCTTGCTTTCGGTTCAACAAGGCTTTGGCCACCGGCGCAACACACCAAGTCTGCGGCGACTCTTAGGTCTTGGGCAAATTATTTTAGAGCCAGGTGATCCCATCAACTACGCACCGCGCTACCGTGACCCGCTGGATATTATGCCAGAAGGCAAAGTCCCCACCAACTTGCTCCTGATCCTCACCGCCGGTGATTTTACGGTACCTGTTTCTGCAGGTGTTGCTTTGGGCCGCGCCGCTGGCATCATTGGCTACAAAGAAATCGACGAGCGTTATGGCAAATCGCAAAACCAACTGCTTATCGATACGCACGTCATGGAATCGGTGGATAAACTGAAATATTTTGAAACCAGCGATTGTTATTATGACAACCGCAGCATCAATTTTGATATCGATGATGTCTCCAACGGACTGCACTGGGATGATCCACCTCGCCTTGGCAAAATTGCCCGCGCACCAGAATGTGACGGCGACAATCCCCCGGCAAGCTGTACAAACGCGTGTCCGGTCTTACCGCCCCTGCGAGCTGTCCTGGAAACGGAATCAGGCACCCATGCGGTACGTATCCCCATGCTCAAATCCCGCGGTCAGCATGCACTCGATCTGCCGGACTCCACAGTGGAATTTGACCCAAGCACATTCACGTTCAATCAAATTGGGCATTATCTGATCAACCAGGGACAAATGCTTTCCGATCATCCCTGTCTGGCGACCAATGACTGCTCGACCTGTGCCGGTGAAGCCGATTGTCCGCAAATCCCAAAAGCATCCTACCTGGATTCGGGACTCTAGGGCTCTTTTAAGAGTAAAGCGACTGTAATAATTGCATATTTTTTGTATGCATTTTGCTCTGTGTTCGGCTAGACTAAGCATCTATCACCAGCGGCCAGCCTTGGCTTAAAAGGAGAATAGATCATGCGTCATGCTTTACTCGTTACGTTCGCACTTACGCTCATGGCATCGGTCGGATGCAAAAAGCGCGACCCTTTGGGTTGTAAAAGTAACGATGCCTGCCCTTCGGGCTACGTCTGTGGAACCAACAGCACCTGCACAAAAATTTGTAGTGCCGATGCGGACTGCCCAACCGGTTTCATCTGTGAATACGAACTGTGTCAGAGCGGTGCGCGCCAAAATCCCCCACAAATCGACACGCTCACATCAAATGGCACAAGCACTTGCAGCGGCAGTGCCACGGTCAACGGCGCGGCTTATGATATTAACGAAAATTGTATCGGCACCCAGCTTCTTGTCAGTGGTGAGGATTTAAGCGGTGGTGACTGGTGGATGATTCATGAAACCGAAAGCGACAACAACATTCATCTGACCCTGAATGAAACAAACTCCACCGATGTGTTGGCGGTACTTGATTTCCCCGGCACCTTAAGCGTTCTCGATGGCGGCATCTATCTTTTGAGTGTCTCCAATGAAAACGGCACCGACACCCTAAACATGACCGTGCTTAAAGGTGACCCCGGTGAAGATGGCACTGCAGGCGCCACCGGTGCGGCCGGTACGTCATGCAGCGTCGAGCAAAGTGGTGAAAACGCCACCATCACCTGCGGCGAGACCAGCGCCAGCATCAGTGCCGGGGCAGCTGGAACATCCTGCACTGTGCAGGAAAGTGGTGACGATGCCATCATCACTTGTGGCAGCGACGATCCAGTGACCATCAGCGCCGGTGGCGGTAGCGGTGCAAGCGCCACCCTTACCACCTACACAAGCACAGGTGATCCTGCTGCCTTTGTCGCAAGCTCCGCAAATACAGCAACCGAAGATATAGCACTCGACCGGGCCCATTTCAGTCTGGGCGCAACCAATGCGGGGTCCGCCTATATCAAAATTCCCGACAGTGTCATGACCGACTACTGCCAGGATGCGGACGGTTGTAGCTTAACCATGGGTGCCAAAAAATGGCCGAATGAAAGCACAGGCGCCTTGTTTCCCGCCACCCACAGCGCCTATCCATGTCAGTTTTATATGGACGATGCGCGCGGCTGGATGACCTCGAACGGCTGTAATAAATATATGGAAACGTTCTTTTTCTATGAAGACCCCGATGACACATTTCATGCCTGTAATACCCATGCAGATTGTGAAGCAAAAGCCAAAGGTCTCTTTTGTACTTATGACATCACCGACAACGACACGCACTACTGCGCCTATTCTCTGGCCTGGGCGCCTTTTGGCAGCGGCATGTCCGGCACCGACGGCGACAGCAATGAAAACCACAGCATCCTGCATTACTATGGGTCCTGTTATTTAAGCGAAAGTAAGCCCTGCACAAGCACCGCCGACTGTCCTGCAACCTATAACGACAGCTGTGAGAATGGTGTTTGTCAAGCAGCCCCCGCAAGCTGCGGCGATATCAGCGAATGCCCTGCCGGGTACAACAGCGCTTGTAATGGTGGTCTATGCGAAAACGAAAGCGGGGAAAACTACAAGGCACAAGCACAGCCCAACGATGCAGACGATGGTTTTTACTTCATCATGGCCCACTCGACATGGTCTGGTAACAGTGCGGACGAGCGCGGCTGGACCGATGCAAACCGAACTTGCGAATTGACGATTAAAGACTAGGTGAACTTTTCTGCCAGCTCAAGTCGACAAAGACCTGTGTGACGCCTTAAGCCGAGGCATCCTGTCACCGGCCGAAATTGGCGCTATTCCTCCTGAAGAACTCGACGCAGGCTTTGCGCTGGTTTGTATTTATCTCGACATGGGCCGACTCGAACAAGCCGAGCTCTGTCTCGAGGGCCTGATCGCCCTCTATCCCTACGACAAAAGATTTTGGCGCGCCTTAGGGATTATTCAACAAAGACAATATGCCTGGGAAGATGCCAATGAAAGTTTGGGCTGCGCCCTGCTTATCGATCCGGAAGACACCTACAGTCGCTGCCTTTTGGGTGAAACGCTCCTCTATCTTGGCGAAAAAGAGGCGGCCCGGGTTGCTTTGGAAAAAACCAAAAACTCAAACAAACCCTATGTGCAAAAACGTTCGGTCGATTTGCTCAAGATTATTGCGAAACTCGGCGCGATTGAACCCATGCCAGGTTCTGCATCCAAAAACACAGAGAATCAGAGCACACAAACCACAACCATTATGCTCGATGCGGACACGGCTTTGCCTTTGCAAGAGAGTCTTTTTGCCGACGATCCCACCCGCACCCAAGTCAGCACCGATGCACAAGAGGCAACCCAGACACAAATGACGACCAATATATCCAAAGAAACCACACAAGTTTTTGTTGCCCAAACGGCAGAAAACACAAATACGGCCGATCCCGAGCGCACCAAAACCATCACCTATCATGCCAATCAAGATGTGGCCGCCGCCAATCAAAGCTTTGAGCATACGGCCATTGTTAAACGACGCTATGGGCAGGCGTTTATTGAGAAGGATGAAGACCATGGCTAGATCGGGCACGCCCTTAAACAACCCCATGGTCGTCCTCCCTTGGGCCAGACGACAAATTCATGAAGAGGAACTCAAGCTTCAACAAGACCAGGCGGCCGGGCTTCAAAATAAACAAATTGGCCTTGATGATGCGTTGGTGCAATCTGACCGTTTTGAAGTACGTGCGCGCCAACAGAAAAATAAGAACTTACCCGAGGCACTGGCACAGTGGCATCTGCCCTATTCACCGCCAGCCCACATCCCCGAAGAAGATCAGCCTCTTTTAAATGAAGACAGGCTTATTGGATTGGCCATTGTCCTGGATATCTTAACGACCCAAACCGCAGCCTTAAAAGAAAACCCACTCATCCTCACGCAATTACAAAGTACGCTTTCGGAAAGTGGCGAGTTGGGCGGCATTGATGCGGCTGGCCGCCAGAGGCTTATCGATTTTGCCAAGGGCCCCGCTGGCCGCGCAAGACACCTTTTGGCCAAACGTTTTTTTGATGCGGCCCAGGAAGAACTCCAACCGGATGCTGAAGAAGCGGCCATCCATATCATCCCGGCACACCTGCAATGCACGCCACAAAGCGTCGCCACGAGCTTAAAAACACTCCAAACCTTTGCACAGATTTTACGCGATGAGGTCAAACTTCGGCTCGGTCAGCCCGAGCCGATGAACGAATATCAAGCTTAAAGCTTAAATACCAAATTTCTTGATATGGGCAGCAATTTGCTCTTCTGTATTACTGACACCCCAATTGAAGAGGCCTCCGGCAAGAAGATTCTCATGCAAGGCTTTACGCGCCCCACGACTCAAATTCTTGAGACAGGGATGGAAAGCGCCGCCCGGGGTCTTGGCGAATTCACGGGCAAAACCATCGCGATACTCCCACAAAATCCTGCTCTCCTTATAAAGGGTTTCGATAATCTTCGAAGCGGTTTGCGGATTTTCATTCGCAAGCGCCTGTAAAAGTTCAATCTGATGCGCGCTGTTGCCAGCGTTGTAATACCTGCCCATCGCTTTGGCTAAATCATCGACATAACCGCTGTTGGGCCCGATCTCTGCCAGGCGCTCTGCTGCTTTTGCCGTGTCCATGCTGCCTAAGACAAAATACAAATCGTCATACATGAGCATGGCGAGGTCTTTTTTCATCGCTGTGGCTTCATGCAAGGCCACGTGTGCAGCTTTATCACTGTTGGCTGGGTACTCAACCATATTACCTGTTGTACGCGAGCGAAGCATATGGTTCGCCAGGGATGTATCCAGAATATCCAAGGACGCCACGGGTAAGGTCCCCAAAGGCACATTTTGGTCGACAAGCTCTCGCGCCAAATTTTGAATAAATTCTTTATCATCCATATTGGCTTCGACAATTTTCTTTGTCAGCAACTCATCGCGAGCGCTGCCTTCATAACCAGCGCTGACTTTCAAAAATTGTGCAATCTTAGCAGGGTTTTTGCCCAAGCTATTCACCAAAGCTTGCATACCAATACCGTAAAAGTCTTTCTTCAAGTCTGCAGACTTCGCTTGTGAAGCATCAAAGCCTTTAAGTTGCTCTAACGCCGAAAGTAAATCCGTCACGCCAACCTTATCGGCCTCAACGCCGCTTTCAATCTTACCGGAACGAATTTGCGCATTCACTTGTCCCACCAAGGTGGTATTGGCTGCAACCTGCTTGGCAAGATCCAAATCGGTTTGCAGTGCGCGATGGGCTTCCATCGTTTGCGGACCAACCGCCCACTTCGATTCAGCTCCGGATTCAGGTGCGCTTAAATAACCGTCATTGGTTAAAATCGCCTTATAATCGTTTCCGAATTTGCGAAAACCGGCTTGATCTTTAGGCATGGCACAACCCACAACCTCGACCATCGTTTGTGCTGTACGCGCTGCTTGTGGCAACGAATCTAAAACAGCCAACATGCCTTCAGCCCGCTGCTCTTTCCACAGAGGTCCAAAAAGGTCCAACGCGTTCTCTGTCGCCGCGCTACACATGCTGTAGCTTGCTGTACCGACCGCTTGCTCCGGTAAACCAAAAGTCACCAATGCACGCTGGGTATCCTCAAGCTTCACCTTCACATTGACAGTCGCAAAGTGATTATCCAAAACGCCCAAAACGGCTTCATTATCCATAGAGGCAATATCGCGAACGTTATCGCCAATAAGGAAATTCAAACCAGCACGCAGGTGTTCATTCACCCACTCCTCCGAAGCCCCTTGAAGGCTCTGATGGGCAAGAAGCTTGGTCATGGGGACATCTGTCTCAACCACAGGCGGCGTGTTAACCACCTCAGGCTCAGGCGTATTCGTGACAGTCTCGACACTTGGTGTGATCGGGGTTGAAACAACCTCTTCGTCACGACCATCACCCGTAATGATGGTTCCTGAAACATCAGCGCCTCCGCTGTTGCTTACCGGCGGCTGAACCGTTGTGTTCGATGTATCGCTTTCGGTATTGACCACTGGCACATCAGGTGTGTCATCAATAACCACCTCTTCAGCTCTTGTCGTAATGAGCCCAATCACCGCTTCTGGATTGTCAGGAGGCACGCGTGTGCCCACATCCAAGCCAGCACGACGTCCGGCTGCCAAAAGCGCAGGCCATTCACCTTCACTTGGTAAAGTGCCATTGCGACGATGCGCTTCTAATTCAAGACGCGCAAGTCCCATAATGGTGGGTAGGGTCACTGTCGTGGTGACCAACGACTTGGCCAGGCCTAAATTAATCACACTTGGCATCATCGCCGGTGTGGTTAAGGTGCCCGTATCCATCGCATTGAATAAAGTTGGGATATTAAAATCACAACCGATCGTATGAATGGTCATGGGCTCTGGCACAACCACGGCCTCTGTCGCCGAACCAACAACATTAATCGGGGGAGTCACCGGAGGTGGAGGTGGCATTGTGCCGGTTGTTCCACTCAATCCGCCACCAATAAATCCGCCTGGAGGAGGAGGAGGCGTCACGTCGCCACCTGGATTGGTGCCAATGCCATCACCACCTGGTGGTGGTGGTGGTGGTGTGACAGGATCGGTTGTACCGATGCCATCACCACCGGGTGTCGGTGGTAACTCAGGTATGGGATCAATCGTTCCAGGGCCAGTATCACCTGGTGTTGGTGGCAACTCAGGAATAGGATCAATCGTTCCAGGGCCGGTGTCACCTGGCTCTGGTGGAAGTTCTGGGATAGGATCGACTGTTCCCGGACCGTCTTCAACTGGGTCAACGATCGTATCGTCCGTAGGTTGTTCAACATTCGGATTTTCTTTATTGAGCAAATCCTCAATACCGCTCATGATCAACGAGGTCAGCGCACCAACCGTAAAACCGATTCCCGCGTCCCTAAATGCCCCATCGACAAGCGTCTTGGTGCCATCATAAATTCCATCTTCCCAAGTACTCAGTTCTGTCGCACGGTACACGCCGCCAACCCCAACCGCAGTTCTGGCGGTTGCCACACCATCATAAAGCGCTTTCGTCCAAATCGAGGCATCCGGCGAAAGCAGTGCCAGGTTATTGACCTGAAAGTGCACCATCAGTCCTGCAGCTCCACCGCGAACAGCATCCTTAAGCAACTTCACCGGACGTCTTTCACCTAAAATGAAATCCGTTCCCGTTTTTGCACCGGCACCGACCGCCGCAAAAAGCCAAGGTGACGCTTGTGGCGCCGCAATAATCGTCCCGGCAATCGCCAGGGACATGGCCACGTTCGTCGCCATTTCCACACGGGCTTCTTTAAGCTGGTCGTACTGTGAAACGCGATGCAATAAATCTGCATACTGCGTGCGAATCGAATTGAGATCCGCTTCAGTGATTTGCTGACCACTGGCTTCCTTCATAGCCACATTACGTACCGCTTCACCCACACGCAGGGCCGTATCTTCAAGGCCTGCACCATGGGGTCCAAAGAAATCCATGAGCATTTCATTGAGCACGTTGCCTCTGGAGTTCGCCACCATGTCACGAATATCCTGAGTCAATTGCGCCTCAGAAACCTTCATCGCTGTCGCAAAATGTGCCGAGCCGCCGGCCGCATCAACCATCGCCCGAAGGTTTTCTATGGCCGCTGCATTTTGAATGCCGGCAGTGGCGTAGTCCGTATCGCCAAAATTATCTGAGAGCCACTGTGCTGGATCACCAAAATGGGTTGCAATCCACTCGTTGACCGCCGGATCACTTGACGTGTTGAGATAAGCGTTGATTTCCATCGACAACATATCCACATCCTGTGGCATGATTTGCGCCAATTGCGCCGCGTGCCTTACGCCCACACCTTCCAAGCCATTAAGATCATCAAGTAATGGGTTCCTGCCATTTTCAACATCGAACACACGACCGGTCATCCGCGCGTATTCGGTCATGGCCACGACTTTTTCCAGGGGTGATGCACCAGCCAGGACGGAGATAATGGTATCGCCATCGGTTTTACCAAAGATACCAAAGGCCCCCGGCTCATTCATCGCGTACACAAGCCGCTCAGCTGACGTTAAGCTGGCGTTCTCTAAGAGCGCTAAAGCGCGTTGCTGTACTTTTGAACCATCGGCAATCTCCAACTTCGCATCACCACCATAGAGCTTACTTAAAAGGTCCTTCGACAAGGCTTCTTGATCGCCATTGCCATAACGCTGGGCGTAAGCCGCGCGCACCTCACCAAGATACACCTGGCGTTGCTCTAAAGTCATGTCCGGCTGATCGAGAACCTCGTAAACAACCTCTTCTTTGGTCCCCTTCAGTCCCAGGAAGCCACCATCTAACGCATTACTCAAACGAATCGCCGCTGCTTCAGGAGAATTGAAACCTTTGCCTTCCATGGTGATACGCGCCAA
>JASMKV010000007.1 GCA_030749035.1 Myxococcota bacterium
CCATGAAGATAAGATCTTGGGGCAGGAGGGTAGGGTGTTGTTTAGGCATCAAAGGCTTAAATTGACGTTTTACCCTCCTCATACATGCACGAACCTGCTTCTAAGGCTTGAAAATTTCTGTTAAAATTTGTTTCCGGACAAAAAAAGAAATTTGTTGGTGGTGCATGTTTTTAAATTAACCGAAGCTGTCTTTTTTATGTATGTTGGGATAGAAATTCGTTGAATAAGTAAGCGTATTCAAACTTGAGAAAAGGCCCCCGCAATGAGTACCAAATTAACGCCATCAGCTCCATCTCTACCTAAGCCAAGTGTTCCTGCGCAGGCCGACGGAGCAGAAGGTCCATCAGCAAGACAAAGCAAGGAAGCTAAAGCGCCAACCCAAGAGGTTGTACCCAAAGAGGCTCCACCAGTAGATACATCCGAAACGACCCATCGCCCACAGGCCCCCGATGTTGCCCAGGACAGTGGTGCGCAAAGGGCAGCAGGACTGCGTACACCGACTCAGGATTTTCGTGATATTCAGATTGATGCAGGAAAAACCCATGAAAAAGCTTTTCGTGGCATTGGCGATACGGTCGCTGAGGTTTTTACATTGGGTTTCGTAGAGACCTACAGTTTTAACGATAAGCCTTTGGGCCGTGAACTTGAACGACTTACGGATGTTGGGGCAGACGTTGGTGATGCCAATCCACATCTTTATGGTGCGCTTTTGGCCAGACCTGGCGGGCGCGAGCGTTTGGCGGAGGAAATTAAAGAGAAGCGTCCTGATGACCAATCCTGGTCCTTTGCTGCGCAGGCATTAACGGACGGCATCGAATCGCGGGTAAGTGCGCAAACCGAATCTGCCGGCGCCCTTTTGGTGGGCATTGAAAACCCCGAAGTGAAAGAGCATCTTCTGGCCATTTACGCCGATCATGGCGCTGATGATAGGGCTTATGGGGCGCTTGAGCATTTTGCCAAAGCCAGGACCTTTCAGGATTTACCCAGCGATGATCAACAAGCCTACTTAAGTGCTTTTGAACGATCAGATTTTTCGCCCACAACCGCCGATGCGCTGCGCCATGTTGCAGGTCTTGATTCTGAGGTCCGCCAAGTCGCGGCGACTTATGTGGGTTCGCGTGATGCAGCCAGGGTGCAGAGTTTAAGCCAGCTTGTCCAGGACAGTAAATTCCAAGCGCTTGATTCGGGATTACAAAGTGACCTTTTGCGCGCTTCCTATGCGGCGAATGTGGATGCGCATGCCCGTGGTTGCCTGGCGAACACCGCGTATTCGGAAAATTTCCAACAACTTTCCCCACAAGAACAACGCCAAACCTTTGCTGCTTTTAATCGCAGCGAAAATAACAAAGAAAGTTTGGCTCTCTTACAAAGCATTGCCACGTCTGATGGATTTAGTGAGCTCTCGTCTGAAGATCGCGCAACGATGCTGCGAAGCATACAGGCGGATGCCGGTCAGCCCGCAGCGCTTTTGGGTGAGGCCGAGAGTTTGCATATTAAAGCGGGAGCGGATGCACGCACGCTTGTCGCGACAAAACGTGAATTCTTAGCCAACAAAGATAATGCGGCCGAAGTGTTACAGAACTTGGCGGCCAGACAAATTGAGTTTGTTTATCAAAGTGGTGGTACGACTTATGTGATCGGTGATAATCCAGCAGCGCTTCCTCACCAGGAAAGTGTCTCTTTACGACAAATCATGAACCAATCCGAGCCGGAAGCTGCCTTAAGGCAAGCTGTGCCAGGGCTTGAAACGCGTGATTTTGGGGCACTGCTTACAGCCATTTCTGAGGGTGATGCCCATAATGTGCGCATCGATATCTCGGATAATGCGAGGGCGGCGAAGGATTTTGGTTTGGGCGACAGCATTGATGGCAATGCTTTCGAAGCTTTAAGTCAGCAATTGCGCTCGCGTGAAAATCTATTAGAGATGGCAGAAAGCTTTGATGCGGAGTTTTCTTATAAGCATGATGACCAGGAGATCAGCGTTGACGGGCAGCAACTTGCGGAAATTTATCGTCTGGAAGATTCAGCTCAACGCGAAGCGGTCTTTGCAGAACAATTCCCCGGTTTAAACAGAGAGAATTTTGAAAAATTCTTTTCGGATTTTTCAACAATGCCGGACCATGGCCAATGGGATATTGCCAACAACACTTTGAATGAAATTGATGGTGAGGATCATGCATTGGGTCTTTTGGGTACCGGCGAGTACACATCGATGCAGGCGCAAGGGAGAATACGGGAGCTTGGTCGAGGCACCCTTAATCTCAGGGGCAAGGATCGCGCAGAGCGCGAATATCGTTTGTCGGCGTTTAATTTTCAGCGCCAGATCACTTTGAGTGGAATTCATCAGGCATCATCGAGTCAACACGATAACGTATCTTTTCGTGACATGCGTCAAAGCGCCTCGCAAAACCGTGTCTTTGTGGCGGCCACCGGACAAACAGAGGTGGGCTACGAGAGTACGACTCGACTCAGTGGTGGGCGTATACGTGGCGGTGGTTTGTATACGACGAGCTTGTTAGGGAAATTGCGTGGAGATGATGTGGGTTTGGGTCAAGCTTTGGAGCAATCTCATGGTTTTGCCTCACGCAATCAGCTGGCGACTTTAAGTGGTGATGCAAATGTGCTCGATACTGTGGCGATCGAAAATCAAAATATTCTTTTGATTAATTGCTCAGAGTTTCCCTACAATAATGACTTGCCCGGCACGGCGAATGATGTCGCGCGTTTGGATAGGGCGCTGCAGGGTAAAGGTTATGCTGAGGGACAAATTGCGAAATTGGCCAATCCATCGAAAGCACAGGCTCTCTCGGCAATGCGTGCACAAATTGATGGCACACAGGCTGGAAATGCGGTGGTGATTTACACCTCAAGTCATGGCGGCGAAGGCGGCATACTCATGGCCGATGAAAATTCCATTGAAAATCGTGAAATTCAAGCACTTTATAAGCGCGCCGAAGATCAGGGCGTGCGTTTGGTTTTTATTTCGGACTCATGTCACTCCGGCGCACAGGTTGATGTTGTTCGTGAAGGTGAAATTAGGCGTTTGGAAAAAGCTGGTGAAGATATGGCAGCACTCAGACCGGCCGATCGCATACGCGACAATGTGGTGCGTTTGCGAAAATCGATGAATCGCCGGCAGTATCGTTCTGAGCTCAGAGGAATCGATGCGGAGTTTAGAGCCTTTTCAGAAAAAGGTTTTGAGAGCTGGGTGCAGTCTTCTTTGACCAAAGAAGGCGAAGTGGGTGCCTATGCCCTGGAGCAAACCAATCCCTTAGAGCAATTACGCAGCAGCAATGGTACGTTTACCCGTTTAGAGACTTTGGTGACGCGCTGGCGCGAAGAGCAGAACAATGGCAATTATGACGGCATTGATGGGATGAGTCCTGAAAAGCTTGATGCACTTGATGGCTATTATCAATTTATTAGAGATACGGGAAACAGGATTGCCGATATTGAGTCCGATCAAGTTACGATTCTCAACGATCTTGAACAAGTAGAGGATGAGCACTTGAGGGCCGACATACAAACCACCATTTCGAGTTCACTGCTGATGGGACGCCGACCCACATCTGATTTCCGTCGACGTTCTACCGTTGAATTGATCGACCGGTTTGACAGCGTTTTGTTTAATTTGATTGAGGCGTCGAATGTTCAGGCGGAGCAAGCGCAATCTGATTCGGTGGATGCAGAATAATCTTGGCACCTTTGCTGAGTTGAACCTTGGTTTCGAGTTTACCAGCGCTAAAAAGCTGAACGAGCACATTTTTTAATCCAGCAGAAGCTTTGCCCCATTCAAAACGAAGTTGTTTGCCTTCAAGGCTCTGTGAGCAAACAAATTTGCCGTGCACAACGACGTTTAATGTTGGTTGTTGGTGTGTGGAACGCGAACCAAAATGTTCGAGAGCGACATCGCCTGTTTTAAACGCACAATTTAAATCGCCCGACAGAATAAGGATTTTATTTAATTCCTTTTTGAACTCCATTGTTTTTTTGTCGGCCATCTTCTCTGCTTCAGGCTTTTGTGGAAATGTTTTGATGCCCAAAAGCGCGTCAGCATCTGCTTTAAGGGTAAAGCGCAACTCTTCGTCAGATTGAAAATGCAGATATAAAATGGCGTCTTTTTCCTCTGCGGCAAACGCAGAGGCTTGCAGGAAGACCATCACAGAAAAAAAGGAAATGGGGAGGATTCTTTGCATAACCTCTTGTGTAAAAAACCTGGGCTCAGCGCAAGGAAAAAATCAGGGGAGCAGCTCTTCTTCTTGTTTAGGAAAAAGCTTCAAAATATGCACTGCATTTTTTTGTACATCCTCATCGTTAAAATAGAGAGGCACCTGTTTGCCGTCCGCAAATGTTTGCATCAAGGATTTATAATGTGGATGGGCGGGATGTCCGCTTTGGCCTCCTGGATAGATAAAGGTCGCGCTGCCTGGATCGGACATGGGCACAAGAAGCCGCATCGATGCCATCCAATTGGTTTCCAGGGTTTCGTGATACCAGGAAAATCCGGCTTGATTTACGGTGGCGTGGGAACCGCCATATTCTATTTCGGGCATGTTCCAGCTTTTAAGCAGCCGTGATTCAGCACCCATGGGGTGTTTGATGCGTAAGGCATGCAGTTTGCCCCAGCGCCACTCTTTTTTGTCTTCACCAAATTCTTCATGCATCAGGGCGCACGTGCTTGTCAGTGCCGCTTTTATTGTGGCATTTTTATCATCCACGAAAGCCTCTAAATTCGCATCGATAACCGTTCGGGTATTCACGGCAGCGGCGACATATATTTTATATTCACGTTCACCGACATCATCGGCGATGGCGTGGCGAATAAGTTCATCCTGAAAAATGGCCCAGACCGAAGCGGCAATGCTTTCGGGGGTGGATTGATAATCCCATGTCTTCAAAAGAGTAGAACAATCGTTGAAATCCTCCGGGACATCGGCAAGTAATTCCGGGACTTTGGCTTTGGCGTGTGCATCAAACCAATCGAGTTGGATTTTTCTGTTGCTCTCAAGGTCATGTTTTTCCTGCCCTTCAATAAGTTCGGCGATGCGGTCCCGCCGCCAGTTCGGCAGATACGCTGTGCTGATTTCTGTCGCCAGCGCATGATCGGGCCTGTTGTTGGCGGTTGTAATATAACCGCGTTCCGGATTGCGCTCTGAAGGGAGCTCTTCAAGCCATCCATCCCAATCGTATTCAGGATTGGATGCCGGATAAGGCATGCGACCGCTAAAGCCTTTACGTTTAGGGATTCCACCAAAGATTTGCCAGCCAATATTGCCGTCAGTATCTGCGACAACCAGATTTTGGCTGATGACCGTTGAAGCTTGCACTGCCTCCATATGTTCGTCGACGCTTTGCGCTTTTTGCATGTCGTAAAAGACTTGCGGCATTTCATCTTCAAGTTCAAAGAGGGTCCAGCGAAGTGCCAGGAGATGCGTGCCGGTGAGCTCTGAAATGATCGGGCCGACTTCACTCCAATAGACGGTTCGTTTGACCGGTTCATCTTCACCTTTGACCGCAATGTTGACTTTGACTTCGCGCAGGACCTTGCCTTGCCCACCAAGGAGATAACCATTGTCTCCAACCCGTTCAAGCACAGCCACATCGACATAGTCGGCCATCACATTGGTGATGCCCCAGGCGGTTTTTTCATTGTGCCCGATGGCTGCAAAAGGGGAGCCGGCAGGTACACCGCCAGCGATATGCACATCGCCACCACGACCTTCAACCACATACCAAACACTTGGTGCCATTTGGTGCATGTGTGGATCGCTCGCTAAAATAGGAAAGCCGTCGCTGCTTCGATTCCCAGCAATGGCCCAATTGTTTGATGCGGAAGGTTCATGAAATTTCCATAAGTACTTCATAAACCCTTTCATAGGCGCGTTGATATCACCCATGTCGTATTGACGTACTTCATCCCAGTAAGCTTCGACTTCCTGGCTTTGAGGATCCCAACGCCAAAGGGCATTGGCCATTTCGACACTGAGTTTTTTGCGAAGCATAAAAGAGACCAGCTCTTTGGCTGGATTTTCAGCCATGGTCCAGGCGTTGATCGTGCGTATGGCCAATGAATCACTGGGGCGCCAGGGTTTAAAATCAATGCCCAGCACTCGGTATTCAACAGGAAGCTCAGGGAGTGAGGCGGCGCCGGCGTTAATACCTTCGGTATAGGCGTCACCAACCTCGATCAATTCGGGATTGGCTAAAGCACGTTTCTGTGCGGCATCCTTAAAGAGGTCAAGACCTTGTATAAAAGTATCGTAGTCGATGGCGTCATCACCAAAAATTTCGGACATGGTGCCTGTGCCTAAGCGACGAATAAGATCGAGTTGAAAGAGTCTGTCTTGCGCTTGCAAGTAACCAATGGTGAACCAGAGATCTCTTTCGTTTTCAGCGCGAATATGCGGGACACCGTATTGGTCACGAAAGATGGTCACCGCTTGTTTAAGTCCCTTGGCTTCAAGCATACCCTCTAAAGGCGGATGCGATTTTTTAGGTGTCATAATCGCATAAATCGCGCAGCCTGAGAGCAGGCTTGCTGCAAAGCAGAAAAAACTTAGAAAAGTGAGTCTCTGGATAAAATGTGTGTTCATGATTTTCATCTTTCTATACCAACCATTCGCGGGCCAGGGCGCGGTAGGCAATGTCACTTACGAAGCTATTGGCAAGGATAATTTTAATGCCGTGAAGATGCCAGCAGCCAAATTCATCCATTTCGGAGCGTTCGTCGACTCTTCTAATACCTGTGAGCTGATCAATCAAGTCTGCACAGTCTTTACGATGCTGGGGTAGAGCCTCGATATGGACAACGTTGCGTTTAAGTCGAATTCGCCAGGCTTTGCCATCAACGCCATTGGCGTGCATTTGTGCAATGAGATAGTGGTCGATAAGGTTTAAAACACGCTCGGCAAAATCGTGTTCAATGAATGCGCGACGTGGGAAAAGTATGTGGGCGTGTGATTGTGATGACATAGGTCCCCCTTGGTTTTTGCCGAGTGGGACTTGAGCACCTATGATTATCGTCTTTACTGACAAAATGTTGCGTTAAGTATGTGCGCTTGAGAAGCAGTGGCACTTAAAGTTGTTTGAGTGGCACAACTTGTAGGCTTTTAGGTGCCATTCTTTTGTACCACTTTTTAAGATGTAGCGTTTAATGCCAATAAACCATTTAAAAACAGGTGCTTAAGGTTGTGCTTTAGGTGCTCAATTTTTGGCACAGGGCTTGCGATAGAAGTCAGTGAACGGACGAAAGGTGGAGTCAGATGACAACGATCGCAAGTGAATTTGAAGGCAAGACCGAGCCCGATGCGATGATTCGAACTTGGCGTTATTCGGGCCATGAAAAGACCTTAAAGCAAATGCTCGGTGAACAAACATTGCCGGGGACGCCACCACCATGGCTACTTTTATTGGATCGTCGTACAATTTTGGGCTTGGAGCATTTTGTTTCTTTGCTGGCGGCAAAGTTTGATGAGGACTTGTCGGTCTTTGTGCATTCGGATTTCGCCGATGCGTGGGGGGGCTTGTCGAACAAGTTGATGAGGAGCTTTTTGGCCAAATTCAGCTTTCAAACCTTTTGCACTACGTGATGCAGCAGGCCTATTTCGAATATACACAAAATGTCTATCGACAGGCGATGTCGATCAAAAGACTCGATAAGCAACTCGATTATTTGGGCAGTGAATATAAGCGCGCCAAGAAAACACTTGAGCGTTTAGAGCGACTTAATTCGCGAAGAGGTGAGGATTTGGCAGCGCCTTATGTGTATAAGCATGTGAAAACAAATCCCAGCGCTAAAGTTGTACGGCGCACTGCAACAAACGATGCGCGTTTGGTCAATCTTTATACCCATGAAGATTTAGAAGCACATCAAGGACGTATTCGTGAAAAGATTATTCAAGGCAAAGCACGCATTGATAACTTTGTGCAAAAATTCCATCAATGTTTAAGACGGCACAAGGATGTCGAAAAGAATTTTGATCGCATATTGGATGCCTTAAGAGATGTGGCCAATCAAACCATGGCCAATGTGTTTTTAGAGAACACAGCCCAGGAGGTTTCTTAAGAAGAGTTTTAAATAAATAAGACTATCCCCTTTGCCAATCGCGCATACTTGGGGGCAATTAAGTGTAATGGCGGAGGGGATGGTCGCTTACGAAGAGCGAGTTTTACGATGAGGTTTTAAATATTTATAGTTGGACCATTCTCTTTGCTGATCGCGCATACTTGGGGGCAATTAAGTGTAATGGCAGGGGGAATGGTCCGCACCTTTGAATAAGGCCTCACAAACAGATTGATGTGCTCGCGTCTCAGTATTTAAAACAAAGTCGTAAAAATTCGCCTTGTCCGCTGTGAAAAGGGTCGTTGGAAGTTGCGCAGCGATAGGGGCCGACGGACAAAATTTCCGGATAGAAGTTTTCATGGTTGGCAAAATGATGGACGATGTATTGATGTAATTGTTCTCTTTGCGATTCGTCTTCGGCGCGCACTTTAATCATGATGCCTTTGTCGCCCACGGAGGCGTTCTCAATTATAAATACGCCTTCGAAAAGCATACCGTTTTGCTTATAGGGCATCGCCTGCCGGATAAATCCTGGGTCTGATAAAAGGTTGCGACGCAGGCCAGGGTTGTTTAAGGGTTGTCCTTCGAGCACGGCCAGACTGTCCAAAGCGCCCCAGGAGCCCCAAGTGCTCTCTGTCGTTTCGATTCTGATTTTATTGCTCAGATGGTATTTGACTGCCGCCTGTATTTGACTGACCTTTTGGGCGGTGGTGGCGACTTGCGTGCTCTTGAAGAAGCCCCCCGCCATGAGCGCACTGGTCGATAAAATCGAAATGGCAGCGATGACAATAGCCAATTCGATAAGGGTAAGGCCGCGTGTGTATAAACGCCTGGTGTTGTGCATATGTCTCATCAACACTTTAATAAGCAGGAACTATGCCATAGGGCACAGCAGGAGTTCTAATCAAATCAAGATCTTAAGAGGCACATTGAGGGTGTAAGCCAAAGCCCACTTGTGCATATTTACGATTTAAAGAGTCGCAAAAATTTTGCCACGTCGATGACCGAACCGTCGACTTCGATATCACCAGCAGCCAACGCTTTGGCAATATGTTGTCGGCCTCGCACCACTTGTTTCCAGGTATAGGAGTCGGTGTTAAGTACAGGCACATCCGCTGGAATAGCATTGCTCACTGTGGCCACACCTTTACGCACTTCAATCAGGAAGTTTTGGCCCGTGTCTTTAAAACGAAAGCCCAGCTTTTCCTCCACATCGACCGAGCGCTCTGGGTTAAGTGTCATCGGCATCGCATGCATGAAGCGATCGATGGGGAAAGAGCGCAGCAGATGCTCAGGCATAGAATTGACATCCAATTGCGGGATATTGAGGCTGCCGGCAATTTCACCACTTTGGGTAAGATAAAAATTATGTGCAGGTGAATTGTGGGTGGCCTTGCCTAGTGCGCTTAAGGCCTTGCTCCAAAGTTGTTTGGCCTCTTGTTCAAGCGCTGGTCTGGCAGCAGCCAAGCGTCCAAGCTCTGCGGCCCATTGATGGTCTTGCGCTTCGTAAGCAGCCTGCGCCGCTTGAAGGATGGCTCTATCGTCGCCCAGGAGTTTGGCCATGCGTTCGGCCCGCTCAGGAACCGAGAGTGGTTTTAAGTCGGTCGCATCGCCACCAAACCAACCCATATAAGAGTGGTAGATTGATCGCACCGCAAATTCGACTTTACCGTAGGTCTCTTGCAGATAAGGTTTGTTTGCAAGATGGGCTGGGAGTTTGACTTCACGAACCAATGTATCCACATTCTTGGCCATCTTCATGCCACGTACAGTTTGGTCGTGCACATAGGCAATGGCATCCCGATAATCGCGCAGGGCCGTTGCCACCGCAGCTTTTCCTTTAATGGGTTGATTATGAGAAGGCACCATAATCTCCGCCCCCAAAGTGCGGAAAAGATCGAGACTCTTAACCCAAGTCATGGTGTCCCGGTTCGAGGTACCACGAATCGCATAAAGATTAGGAAAGGCATGATAAAAATTGTCGCCGGGGAAAAGAATCTTTTGCTTTGGTAAAAAGACAGCAATTTGATCCGGCGTTTCGCCCGGTGCATGCAGGAGCTGTATTTCGATTCCGGCCAAGTTCATTGTTGTTGTTGGTGTATCAAAGGTGCGGGTCGGTCGCAGAAGTCCCGGTGTATAGTGGTGATCAAAATGAAGCTTCGGACCTACCGCATTGCCCCTGAATTCATCGCCTTTAAGCATGGTGCCAAATTGCCGCATGCTGCGTTCGTAGATGATGGGTCGCAAGACATTGATGATGCGATCGATATAATGGGTTGTTGTTGCGTGCGCGATAATCTCTGTGCCCTCTTCGACAAAAACCTTCGAGCCAAAAATATGATCACCATGATTATGCGTGTAAATGATGGCTTTGATCGGTTTGTCGGAAATTTTGCGGAAGGCCGCATGCACTTGTGTTGCCGCTTCGACGCTTTCCATCGTATCAATGATCACCAGGCCTTCTGGCCCCTCGATCATGATGGAGTTGGCCAGACCATAGTCTCTGGCAACCCAGACGTTTTTTGTGACCTGCTCAACCTGCGGTTTTGCCGCCTGGTCATAGGTGATTTCTGTTTTCTGCTCTGCTGGTGTGGTGGGATTGCAACAAAGCAGCCCTAATAAAAATATGCTGCTTTTCTTCATGGGATGGGCTCTTATATCAGGCGAAATTCTTTGACTAGGGGAAAAGCGAAAAAAGTTGACAAAATTGTCAGTAGCTATGGGGTGACCAGATCGTGGGCGGACCAGGCCCAGGAGTCGGCAAAGGTGTGGCCAGCAGTGATACTAAGATCGCCAGGTCTTCGTAAATCCGCTTCAATAGGGGTTCTTGGGATAGGGCGGCCCTGCCCATCGACCTTAAAGGATTCGTGTTTCCAGGCATGGGAGGCGCTGGGCGGATAACGTACGGCTTTGACCACGTGTGGGTGGCTGGCGATGCGGGTAGGGTTGGTGGAGCTTGGGTCGCCGATGGGTTTCACACGCACCATGCCGCCATCGGGATGCAGATAAATGTGGTGGGGTGCTGGCTGACCGTGGGCATCAAGGACCAGTTCACCATCCATGCGCAGGACCCGACTATGTTTTTTAAAGCCACGGCCGGTTAAATAGCGCTCAATTTCCAAATCATTTTTACCTGTGAGTTTCAATTTTTTGACCGATTGGCCTAAGGGTTTGCCGGTGCTGGTGTGAATATCACCGCGTAAAAACATCAAGACGGCGGTTTTCGCTTTAGGATCGCTAAAAAGGCAAAGCGCATCGCGGAAACGTATGGCATCGAGTCTGGCCGATGGATGCAGATCGCTTTCGCTTAAAAATTCACCACGCTTGATTTGGCCTAAATTTTCACCGCTTTCGATTTTCTTTAATGCGGCTTGAAGATTTGCATCTGCGGCGCCAGGGTTGGTGGCGGCTTTGGCGGCGTAACGTGCCACCGCAGCACCACTGGCAATAATGACCATGATTGAACCAAGTTGTTCGCGAAATCTTTTTCGTGCGTGGTCTTTGGCAGCTATTTGCGCCTCTGTTTTTTCCGGCATTTTTGCAACCGCTTGCCATTCTCGGGCGAAGACCATGGCGGTTTGGCCCAGCATCCCACCGGCCAAAACAGGCGTGGCCTTGCCACCAAAATGTAAGATCTGTCGATTCATTTCGCGTAAAATCATATCGCGATTTAAATTCATCAGCTGTTTTTGTGCGCCTTGTCGGCCAACCTTCTGCACAAGTTTAAGCCATTCATCACCACTTTCGTGCATCAAACGCAGCATGATATTTTGGCCCATGCTTGTCTGTCCACCCTGGATGAGTGCTTTGATGCCACCGCGGCCTAAAGCGCCAGCGCCTTTGATGGGTGCGAAAATGGCCAATCCATCGAGGGCCAGACAGGTGCCATCGAGGGCTGCGTCTTGCCAGCTTAAGTTACTCATGCCCGTATCGTAGGCCTCGAGGATTTCATCGAAACCGCGATAGAGATTACGCCCTTTAACCGCACCCGTACCAATGGCGCCACCGATGAGTGCGCCTAAACCAATCGCCGGTAAGGAGAGCGGTCCAGTCCACCAGGTGATGGCCGCCGCCACACCGGCGCCCGCCAAAGCCCCACCGCCGCCATAGGTTAGGGCTTCGCCCATGCTTTCGGAGTTAAGCTCGCGCAGTGCCACTTTAAACGCCGCTTCGCTGGAGCCTTGGGATAAATTCTTGGTGTAGCTTGTGCAGGTTTTGGCCACCCATGGGATATCCTGATGGCCGCGCAGCATGCCCATGGCCTTTTTGGCTTTGGCGCTATGATTGGTCTGCATATGGGCATCAATTTCTAGAACAATGAGTCGCGCATAGGCCTCGCGAGGAAAGCTTTTGTCCACATGTAATTCTTGCCGCATTCGGCTTAAGGATGTGGCCGCGTATTGGCGCAGGGCGTAGTCATCACCATTTGCAGCATAGCGATGCAGGGCCGATGCGTAAGCAAATTGAGTTCGATGGTTGAGGCCTTTGTCCTGAAGTTTTTTGGCTTGCGTGCAGCTGCGCTGTAAAAGAGAGAGACTCGTTTTGTCGTTGCCAATGAGATGCTGATAGTGGGCCGAGACTTGGTAACGCAGGTAGAGGGTTAAGGGCGTTTGGTCGACACGGTCAAAGCATTGCAGAATTTGCCCAAGCATATTGGCATCGCTTACATCCTTTTGTGCACAGCAGGCCTGACTTAAGTGAAAAAGTAGAATGCTGACCTGCTGCTTTTGCTCTGCGGAAAGATTTTTCATCTCTTTACGAATTTGGCTCAGCTGGCGCGCTTCTAAGTAACCGACTTCCGTATCGTGCACGAAGAGGGCTTCGATGCTGCCGACCGCCACATTCTCAGAATTTTTATAGACCGTTTGTCCAGCTGCGAGCGCGAAGGTAGGCAGGCGCTTTTGTATTTCTGTGATGAGGAAGTCCTGGCGTGCTTGAGGCTCTTTGGATTGTTCCATGGTTTTGATTTTGGCGATGAGCCCAATATGCTCGAAGAGTACCTGGCTTTCAGATGAAGAATGTTCTTGCTCACTGCCGTCGAGTATTTCTTTGGCGAGCTCTGGCGCGCTTTGCGTAAGGTGTAGGGCGATGGCATTGTGCAGCGCTTCATTAAATTTTGTCGTGTTGTGTTGTGGCGCTTTTGTTTTGACAAAAGCACCAGCCAGTTGCGGCGATGCGGGTGTGGTTTTGGGTAAAGTGCTCTTGGCTTTATAGCGATCGATTTTTGGCATTGCGTTTCGGACCGGCTCTAAAGGGGCAGGCATTTGAGGGGCTAAGCTTTTTTTTGTCTCCAAAGGGGCAGGCGCAGATCGGCCTAAGGCTTGTGCATTCTTGAGGGTGGCGTTCATCCTTAAGGCTTAATGCGAGTTTTAGGCCAATCGCGGCGAGCTTAATAAATAAAGCAATTTTAGGGGATTAGCGGAGTATGACGATCACCTGTGTGACCTTAAGTACACAATTGTTGTTCTTAAAACGTATGCTTGCACAAACCATGGCCTCTTGGACCATCGTTGTCCTTGTGTAGCCACTTGGCTTGTTGTTTAAGGCATCAAGATAGGCATTTTGATTTTATTGTTTTTTCGCCAACACACCAAAACCGATGCTCGCGAGCAAACCGATGACAGAAAAAGCCATCAAGAAGAGCAGCAGATATTGATGACCCTGAACGCCAGGCCAGGTGTCGAGTAAATAGCCGGCGCAAGGTGCGACAAAAATATCCGGGGTATAACCGATCACCGAAACGATGCCAGCAGCGCTACCGGTAACCGCTGCTGGTACACCGCCTTCTTCAAAGAGCGCAAAGTAAACGCCACGCAAACCATAGACGGCAACGCAAATCAGAATGATTTGCGCAAAGAGCAACCAGACCGCACTGGGCACCGGGTCGAGTATGCCCATGGCACCGTAGACGAGAACCAAAAGTGCAAAACAACCGGCCACCACCCGTGAGGAAAGAAGCCGATCGGCCAGCAGTCCGGCCAGCAGGGCGGCGATGGGGCGTATCCAGGCAGCCAGTGCACCGACCTGGGCCGCCTTGACCTCGTCCATGCCGTAGACATCCACCGCATAGAGCGAAAAATAGTCCGTGCCTTTATAACCGACGTAAGCGCTGATGACGATAAGCGCCTGCAGCCAGAGGGTGGGGATCTTCATCAGGGTAAGCAGGGTTTGGACGATGGGTGGTTTTTCTTCGACGTTTTCTTGTTGCTTACTTTCGGGAATCGCAAACCAAACAAAGACCGCTGCCGCCATGGTCAAGGCGGTGTAGGTGTAAATGATCATGCTTAAAGCGTAGCGGCGTTCGATGGCGCTGACGTTTTGCACATCTTCGGGCATGAGAAAATCAAAGAAGGTCACGCAGGCAAAAGCCAAAATGGCCGCAAAGAGACCACGGCCCCCATCCAAAAGGCCAAAGGCCTGGCCTTGCGCATCGCTGCCACCCCAATCGCGGGTGGCGCGAATGAGTGCTGCCCAAAAAAGTAAAATAGAGGTGAGTCCCCAAAAGCCCCAGCACAGTGCCATGGTTTGTTGATCTGGAATGGTGGCCATAAGCAGGCCGCCGAAGCTGGTGGATAAAAGCGAGATGCTCAAAAGTTTGCGGGCAGAAAAATAGTCGGCCAAGGGGCCGCCGGGGAAATAGGCGAGCATGGCAACCACACCATAGATGGCCTGGGCCTTACCAAGTTCTAAATTCGTCCAGCCAAAAACCTCGAGAAAGGTCGGGCGAAAATAACGAGTCACATGAAAGGGCAGGGAAAAAACCGCTTCGCCGGCGATAACCAGACAAAGCATGACGATGATACGTTGCAAAGGCATGAGGGCTTACTCAATCATAAGTTTGAAAAGGAGTCCAAGGTG
>JASMKV010000008.1 GCA_030749035.1 Myxococcota bacterium
TTTTTCCTGGGACACAAGTCACGATTGGCCCTTCGATTGAAAATGGCTTTTATTATGACTTTCATCGTGAAGCCGGTTTTGCTCCAGAAGAACTTGAACAAATCGAGAAGGCGATGACCAAGATTGCCCAGGATGATTTGCCTTTCGTCCGTGAAGAAGTTTCAAGAGACGAGGCATTGGCGCTTTTTGATAAAATGGGTGAGAAGTTTAAGTGCGAGTTGGTTGATGCCATCCCAGACGGGGATGCCATCTCTTTATATCGCCATGGCGACTGGGTTGACCTATGTCGAGGCCCGCATGTTCCATCGACCGGTGCGCTCAAGGCTTTTAAATTGACGCATGTCTCTGGGGCGTATTGGCGTGGTGACGAAAAGAACCCTATGCTGGCTCGGATTTATGGCACAGCGTTTTGGGACAATAAGAGTCTCAAGAAACATTTGGCGCAAATCGAAGAAGCGAAAAAACGTGACCATCGCAAACTTGGCCGCGAGTTGGATCTCTTTTGGTTTCATCCTCTGGCGCCAGCGATGCCGTTCTTTCAGCCTAAAGGAACCTTGGTCTATAACCTTTTGGTGGATTTTGTGCGCGGTTATTATGCGAGACTTGGTTTTGATGAAGTGATTACGCCACAAATTGTCGATGCAGAACTTTATCACCGCTCTGGTCACTATGCGAACTACAAAGAGAATATGTTTTTCTCACAGATTGACGAACGCGAATTTGGCGTCAAGCCGATGAACTGTCCAGGGCATGCTTTGATGTATGGTATCGAAAAACACAGCTATCGGGATTTGCCGATTCGTTTTGCCGATTTTGGTCGTTTGCATCGTTACGAGCGCTCTGGGGTGACCGCTGGGTTAACAAGGGTGCGCTCTTTTTCTCAGGATGATGCGCATATCTTTTGCCGGGAAAATCAAATCGCCGAAGAACTGGCATCACAGGTTGCGATGATTCGTGACATTTATGAAACGTTTGATTTTAAAGTTCGGGTTGGCTTTTCGACACGTCCAGAAAAATCGATGGGCAAAGAAGATGGCTTGAGTGACGAAGAGCGCCTGGAATGGGATGCGATTTGGAACCATGCAGAGTCGACCTTAGAGGAAGCGCTTAAAAGCTCAACACTTGAATATCGTTTTAATCATGGCGATGGCGCCTTTTATGGGCCGAAGATTGATTTTCAGGTCTGCGATGCGCTTGGGCGTTGGCATCAGCTGGGCACAATTCAGCTCGATTTCTCCATGCCGAGACGTTTTGATCTGTCGTATATCAATGCGGAAGGTGAAAAAGACCGGCCGGTGATGATCCACCGGGCCGCTTTAGGATCGCTCGAGCGTTTCATGGGGATCTTGATTGAGCACTGTGCTGGGGATTTTCCGGTATGGCTGGCACCGGTCCAGATGCGGATTTTGACGATCAACGATGCGCTCAAACCCTATGCGGAAACCTTAAAGAAGACCTTTGAAAACAAGGGCTTAAGGGTTGAAATTGACGACCGTTCGGAGAAGTTGGGTTTTAAAATTCGCGATGCGGAGGTCAAAAAAATCCCCATGGTTATCGTTGTCGGGGAGCGTGAAGAGGAGAATAATGAGGTTTCTTTGCGTTTTCGAAAGAAAGATAATCGGGGAAATATGGCGCTTGACCAGGCGATTACGCTCGTGTTACAAGCCGCGGCCGCGCCCAAGAACGAAGTTTGAGGGTAAGTGGTTAGAAATTAAATGGAAGTTAGGAGAACATTATCGTTAAACCAAAACGCGAACGAGGACCGCGCATAAACGGTCAAATACGGGCATCCGAAGTAAGAGTAATTGGTCCACAGGGACAACAGATTGGTATCATGCCACCAGTCATGGCGATAGAAAAGGCTGCAGATATGGGTCTTGATTTGGTTGAGGTTTCGCCCGAGACGAGCCCGCCAGTATGTCGGATTTTGGATTACGGTAAGTTTAAATATACTGAAAAGAAACGTAAAGCAGAGGCAAAGAAAAAGCAAAGCAATACAACGGTTAAGGAAGTTAAGTTTAGACCGAAAATTGAAACGCACGATTATAATTTTAAAGTAGAACGTATTAAGAAGTTTTTAGGAGAAGGACACAAAGCCAAGGTAACCATGATGTTTCGTGGACGTGAGATTGCAAATAAAGAGTTTGCATTCAAGTTGATGGACAGAATTGCAGAAGATGTTGTGGATGCAGGGGCGATTGAGGCGCGACCAAAAATGGAAGGACGAAATATGTCCATGATGGTTGTGCCGGGTAAAACAGCATAGAGAAGTTAAGGTAAAGACAATGGCGGGCTATAAATTAAAAACAAAGAGATCAGCGGCTAAGCGTTATCGCGTTACAGGTAAAGGACGCATCAAGGTAGGGCGAAAAGGAAAGCGTCACATTCTTTCCAACAAGAGTCGTAATAGAAAACGTGGCCTACAAGGGACAACCTTGTTGGAAGGCGGCGACGAGGCAATGGCCAAATCGCTCCTGCCTTATGGCTAGGTTTATTAATATTTTTTAAGAAGAGAAAAGGGAGGTCATTATGCCTCGTACACGTGGTGGATTTAAAACTCGAAGACGTCGCAACAAGGTACTTAAGCGTGCCGAAGGTTTTCGTGGTGGACGTCGGAAATTATATACAGTAGCCAAAGAAGCAGTTGATAATGCTTTGGCCTACGCTTTTGAAGGTCGCAAACAACGTAAGCGCCAATTTCGCCGTTTATGGATTACGCGTATCAACGCAGCACTTACGCCATTAGAGTTAAGTTACAGTCGATTTATCAATGGACTTAATAAGGCCAATGTTGAAATGGACCGCCGTGTTCTGGCTGATTTAGCCGTTCATGACTCTAAAGCGTTTGCCGCACTTGCAACTTTAGCCAAAGAGCAGCTTTAGGCTCGTCTTTTTGGTTTCTCGACGGAAGTTTCTGCTTGAAACATGGAGGATCTTCAGCATCTAGAAGCATCTGCACTGGAGAAGATTAAGTCTCTAGGCTCGCAGCAAGATCTCACGCAACTTCGTTCAGAATTATTGGGCAAGAAGGGCCTCTTGGGGCAAGCCTTGCGCAGCGTTTCTGCGCTTCCTGAGGCGGAACGCCCAGGGCGCGGTAAGGAAATCAACATCATCAAGCAAAAGCTTGCCGCAGCGTTAGATGATGCGGCCAAGAGCCTTGCACAAGCCGAGCGTGAAGCCAAGCTTGTGGGCGGTAGGTATGATGTGACCTTGCCTGGCCGCAGGACTGTCGCAGGTTATCCGCACCCACTAAGGCTTGTGGAGGAGGAAGTTTTTCGTTGCTTAAAGTCGTTGGGGTTCACAGTGGCCAACGGACCGCTGGTGGAACACGACTGGTACAACTTTGAAGCCCTCAATATCCCCCAGGACCATCCTGCCAGGGATATGCAAGATACCTTCTTTTTGGCGCCTTCGGTGGTGCTGCGCACGCATACCTCCAATGTCCAAATACGAACCATGCTTGCGCAGGATCCGCCGATACGTATTGTCGCACCGGGCATGGTGTTTCGAAACGATGCGGTCGATGCAACACATTCACCCGTGTTTCATCAGGTTGAAGGGCTGTGGATTGATGAGAAGGCAACATTCGGTGATTTAAAAGGCATCTTGCAGCGTTTTGCCGTACAGCTTTTTGGCCCGGAGGCGCAAGTCCGCCTCCGCCCGAGTTACTTCCCATTCACCGAGCCTTCGGCTGAAGTTGATGTGGGTTATAAAACGAGCAAAGGTCTCGAGTGGCTCGAGGTTCTTGGTGCTGGCATGGTGCATCCTGAAGTCTTAAAGTCCGTCGGTTACGACCCCAATAAAGTCCAGGGTTTTGCTTTTGGTGCGGGCATCGAGCGGATTGCCATGTTGCGCTACGGCATTAAAGATATTCGTCTCTTTTATGAGAATGATTTGCGTTTTTTAGGTCAGTTTGGTGGAAATGGTCGGCATGCGCCGGGACGCTAAAGAGTAAGGTAGAGTGAAGTGAAATTATCGTTAGAGTGGTTAGAGGATTTTGTTGAAGTGCCGGAATTAGACGCACTCTGCCATGCCTTAACCGAAGCGGGTGTCGAGGTCGAAGAGGTTTCAAATCCCGCCATGGATGTTTCAGGCGTGCTGGTTGCGCAAGTTGAGTCCTGCGAAAATCACCCTAAGGCCGACAAGCTTAAAGTTTGTCAGGTCGATGATGGGGCAGGGGTCAAGCAGGTTATTTGCGGAGCACCGAATGTAGAGGCCGGACAAAAGATAGCCTTTGCGGCGCCAGGTGCGCATCTCCATGGTCTCGATATTGCTGAGCGTGCGATTCGCGGCGTGAACTCCCAAGGTATGATTTGTTCGATGGAAGAGCTTGGTCTGGCGAGTAAGAGTGACGGCATTTGGGTGCTGCCTGCGGATTGGGAAATTGGCCAAAATATTTTCACAAAGGTTCAGGCCAAGCCTGTGCTGACATTATGGATCACGCCGAATCGACCCGATTTGCTCTCGCATAAGGGGTTGTCGCGAGAGATTGCAGCCGCCTTTGATTTACATCTTAAAGGCACTTCATGGCGTCTTGTTGAGCAGGGTTATGATGCTTCGAATTATGCACAGATAGCCGTTGAAGATGCTCAGGGGTGTCCAAAATATTGTGGCCGGGTTGTTCGCGATGTGAAGGTCGGCCCTTCTCCTGATTGGCTCGCCAATCGCCTGGAGAGCGTGGGTATTCGATCCATCAACAATGTGGTGGATGCGACAAATTACGTGCTTATGGAGTATGGGCATCCTTTGCACGCTTTCGATTTGAATTTGTTGGCGAAGACGAATGATTTACCAGGCATTGTTGTCCGACGTGCTCGCGATGGTGAGATGATGACGACCCTGGATGATGTCGAACGCAAGTTAGATGTGCAAGACTTGGTGATTGCCGATGGTGAAAAAGTTTTAGCCTTGGCTGGCGTCATGGGCGCTGCCGAGAGTGAAGTATGTGCAGAGACCAGTGATGTGTTGCTTGAGAGTGCTTACTTTGAGCCAACAACCGTTAGGCAAAGCGGTCGACGACATGGACTTCATACTGAGGCTTCGGCGAGGTTTGAACGAGGTGCTGATCCTGAAGCGATTCAACGCTCGATTGATAGATGCGCGCATTTGATTGCGGAGCTTGCCGGCGGAACCGTTTGTCGGGGCACATTAGAGATTTCGAGTTATGAGAGCAAGGCTGTGCATATTCACCTTGATTTGAAGACTGTTGAAAGAGTTTTAGGCTTAACTTTAAGTGCGCAAGAGGTTGTTGCTTTGTTAGAGCCTATCGAGATTCATTGTGAAAATCGTAACGATACAAATTTAACTTTTTCAAGACCGTCTTACCGTCAGGATTTGCGTATTGAAGTCGATCTCATTGAAGAAGTGGCAAGGCGCTATGGTTATAACCGTATCCCGACAACGCTTCCTGATTCATCACAACAATCACTGAGTACCGTTATTCCTGAGGATCGGCTTGAGAGGG
>JASMKV010000009.1 GCA_030749035.1 Myxococcota bacterium
CGGTCCTGAAGCCGGGTTTAAATTGGCCATGGGGACTTTCGATCGTTCACGCCCATGGATTGGCGCCGGTGCTGCTGGTGTGATTCGTCGCGCCCGTGATGAATCGTTACGCTATGCTTCGGAACGAAAAACATTTGGCACCCCGATCATCAACCATCAGATGGTGCAGGCCATGATCGCCGATATGGAAGTCGCTTATACGGGCACACGCCTTATGACTTTGAATGCGGCCTACCAGGTCGCACAAAATAATTTGCGCGGCACCCATAGCGCCTGCTCTAAAGTCTATGGTGCAGATACAGCCATGCAGACCACAACCGACGCGGTACAGGTTTTTGGTGGTTATGGCTACACCGATGAATTTGTTGTCGAAAAACTGATGCGTGATGCAAAACTCTTACAAATTTATGAAGGCACCTCGCAAATCCAACGTATGGTTATTGCAAGGGATTTATTGAGGGCGATCCTTTAAAGCCTGCGTTTATCGATAAAAAGCGAAAATTAAGCGCAACACTTCAATTTTGGGGTCGAAAATAACGATATTGGCAGGGCTTTACTCTGCAGATGGGTGTTTTATAACGATTTACAATAAGTTAAAATATTGAAAAGATGACACAAATGATCAATACCCCAAAAAACCTTCAGCCACACAATAAAGTTGATGCCAACTCGGCGCAGAACCTTGAAGAATCTTCGAATACGACCGTAAAACAGGAAAAACCAGCATCGCAAATACAGGCTGATGGCATAGGACAACCTGCACCCACACAAGCACCACAACCCATACCCGCTGAACAAAGTGCCGGTTTAAATCCACCCAATGGTGCCAGACCACAACATCAAGCACCGAATATTGAACAAACCGTGCCCGCGAACGCTTCTGTGCCTGAAAATGTCCTCTACGGTATCGAAGAACTGGCTTCAGGGGATTTTGATATTGATTTTCTTCCTGGCGAATCAAAAGAACAGGCCTATACACGTACCTTTGCTCTTTATACGGGCATTGATTTACGCGAGATCGATCCTGGACTTAGAGCCCCCTTGATCAAATGCTTGGGCATTATAGGCACGCACAAACCTGCGAATAAAGATCAGCTCCTGCGCAATGAGCAACGTATCATTGGCGCGTTAGATCTTGTTGTGACACATCTGGAAAAACGACATGGTCGTGACATGAGCCATATGCGGCAAGTCTATCAAACAAGACAAGCTGATTTCTCGGCCAACACTGAAACCAGCAACATTACGCATCATTTAACAGCAGACGAAATCGCAGCATTCAACCTTTTGCTTGAAAGCTTGAGTGCTGATGACATTGCGGCTTTAGCAAGCTTCTTTGATCAATATCATGCGCACTGTATCCATGATTGCGAAACGCTTATTGCTTTAGAGGGCAATACTGATGCCGAGCAAAATGACACGAACGAAGCCCGCTCAGACATCTTTGTGCACATGCTGGTCAACAACAGCTTCAACCACAATGATGCGCATGAAATGCTCGACCAACTTAAAGAGGCTGCCCAAGATCACGCCGCAACCTTGGACAATATCCATGCAGACACCAAAGAATATAAAAAGCGCATTCATTTAGCCGCAAAAGAACTGCACCGGCTACTCAGTGCGGGGAAAAAAGTTGGCGGCAGCATAACTGGTCTGGGCACGCCCTAGGCAACTAATATCCTATGAAATCAAAGTTTCATTTTGTCTGTCAGGAATGCGGGCACAGCGAGCCCAAATGGCTTGGCAAGTGTCCCGGCTGTGAGGCCTGGAACTCCTTTAGCGAAGAAGGCGTCGAGGACAAAAAAAGAGCCAGCGCTGCCCGGAACGCACCCAAGCATTATACATTTAAAGACATTCCCTCACACAACAACGCGCGCATCACCAGCGGTATTGGTGAATTTGATCGGGTTTTGGGAGGCGGTATTGTTCCTGGCTCCATGATTCTGGTTGGTGGCGACCCCGGGATTGGCAAATCGACATTGCTTCTGCAAGTCATGGCGAATCTGTCTACGAGTGGAAAAAAATGTCTATATGTGAGCGCTGAGGAATCCCTTCAGCAAATCAAAGTGCGGGCAGAGCGCCTTAATCAGCATGGTATCAGCATGGCACTTCTGACCGAAACAGAATTTGAAACCATCGCTGCCCTGATCAAAGAGATGCAGCCAGATATCATCGTCATTGACTCCATCCAAACAGTAGGCGTTGCAGAACTTCAAAGCGCGACGGGCTCGGTGAGTCAAATTCGTCAAGTCACCAACGAACTTGTGCGCATTGCCAAGGACCGAAATATCTCTGTTTTTCTTGTCGGGCATGTGACCAAAGACGGTGCTATCGCGGGCCCCAAAGTCATGGAGCATATGGTCGACACGGTTCTTTATTTTGAAGGCGAACGCAGCGGTAGTTATCGACTTTTAAGAACACACAAAAATCGATTTGGTGCCGCACACGAAGTTGGGATTTTTGAAATGGAGAGCTCAGGATTAACACCCATCCAAAACCCTTCTGAAATATTTCTCACGCAACGCTCTCAAGGACCAGGCGCAAGCATTATTACATCCTATGAAGGTACGCGACCTCTGCTCCTTGAAGTCCAGGCACTTAGTGCTGCGACATCCTTTCCGGCGCCACGCCGAACCAGCATTGGCATCGAACTTAGCAGAGTCAATATGATTTGTGCCGTCCTGGAGCGACACGCAGGAATTGTGCTTTCTGGGCAAGATATCTACATCAATGTTGTCGGTGGCGTACGCGTCAACGAACCCGCTGCTGATTTGGGTGTATTGCTCGCGATCGCCTCATCAGCAAATGACATCACACTTCCCACAGATCTTGTCTGTATCGGTGAAATTGGACTCACCGGCGAGCTAAGAAGTGTGGCCCGGCTCGAAGAACGCATTCAGGAAGCCGCACAATTGGGCTTTAAACGATGTCTCATCCCGGCGGCCCACGGGCGTAAATCACTAAAAAATCAGCATGATATAGAACTGCAGCAAGTCAATACCATCGGACAGGCACTGGAGATGTACTGCCCCTTAAGTTAGGCAGCGTTATTGTCATAAAATAGTTGTTGCACAAATAAAAATAAATAAGGCATATAGACGACATGTCTTCCGGCCCAGAACAACGTATTCACCCACGCGTACCTTTACAACTCCTTGTACAATTTCGCCTCAAAGATATGGATACTTTCTTACGTGAGCATGCTGTCAATATATCATCGGGTGGACTTTTTATTCGCTCTTCGGAATCACACCCAACCGGCTCCATGATTTATCTGCAAATTCAATTGGAGGACGGGCAAAAGCTTATTGAAGGTTTAGGGCGGGTTGTGCATGTCAATAACCCCAGCCACAGCAATCCCGGCATGGGTGTTGAGTTCGTCAATATCGATGATGCATCACGGAAACTCGTCGAGCATATTATTGATGAGCGCTTGATCAAGAATTCTTAAAGCAACAATGAATATCGACAAACTTAACATAGAACAAAAACAAGCGGTCCTGCACGGAAACGCACCTCTTTTGGTCTTAGCGGGGGCCGGTAGCGGCAAAACCACCGTCATCACTTATCGTATTGCCCAGTTAATTAGAGAGCATAACGTTTGGCCCAATAAAATATTAGCGGTGACCTTCACCAACAAAGCCGCCAAAGAAATGAAAGAGCGTACTTTAAAACTGTGCAAAGATGCACAGTCACAACCCCATATCGGTACCTTTCACTCAATTTGTGTTCGTATTCTTAGAGAGTTTGCCCAAGAAGTCGGCCTCAACAAATATTTTACCATTTATGATGATTCAGATCGAAAGCAACTTATTAGACAATGCCTCAAAGAGCTTAATCTTGACCCCCAAGTTTTTACCCCCAAAGCCATCGCCCACAAAATTGACCAATGGAAAAATGCTGGCCTTGAACCCAAACAAGTCGTGCCTTCGGCTTTTGATATGGTTGCGCAAAAGGCACTCAATATATACATCCTGTATCAAAAACGCTGTCTTGAAGCCAAAGCGGTCGATTTTGGCGACTTGTTGTTGATGACCCTTAAGCTGCTTAAGCAAAAACCAGAGGTCTTAGAAACGCTACAACGTCGCTGGCATTATTTTCTTGTCGACGAATACCAGGACACCAACCCTGTGCAATACCAATGGCTTCGACTGCTCGCCGGCAAAGGTGAAACACTTACGGTTGTGGGTGATGACGATCAAAGTATTTACCGCTGGCGTGGTGCCGATATTGCGAATATTCTACGGTTTGAAAAAGATTTTCCCGGCGCCAGCACGATACGCCTTGAGCAAAACTATCGCTCCACGAAACGTATACTTGCTGCCGCCAACACACTTATTGCCAACAACACTTCGCGAAAAGGTAAAACCTTATTTTCAGATGGTGAGTTAGGTTCAAAAATAAGTTTTCGGCTTTTTCCGTCTGAACGCGATGAAGGGGAAGCCATTGGCCAAACCATCGCGATGAACCTCATGGAAAACAATGCGCCACAAGACTACGCCATTCTTTACCGCACCAATGCCCAAAGTCGACCCATTGAGGATGCGCTTAGACGACGGAATATTCCCTATAAAATTTATGGTGGTATTCGTTTTTATGATCGCAAGGAGGTCAAAGACGCGCTGGCTTATTTGAAACTTCTGGTTAACCCCAATTCCGACGTCGATTTTTTACGTGTCGTTAACGTCCCCACACGAGGTATTGGTAAAACGACGCTGGAAAAAGTTCAACTCCACGCGCAAAGCAATGATTTATGCTTACTTGATGCCGCTCGAGAATTATGCCAGCGCAACGATATTCTTGCGAGTCGCTCGAAACAACAGCTTTTAAAATTTGTTGTTCTTGTCGACAACCATACCCTCAGAGCACAAAACGAGCCGGTGACGACAATTCTACATGATATTTTGACGGTGAGTGGCTATCTCGCAAGTCTTGAAGGCCAAGACATTGAAAAAGTTGAACGGCTCGACAACTTAAGCGAACTCATGGCCGCTTGTGAGGAATTTGAAGATCTCAGTGATACCCCCAGCGTCAGTCAATTTCTTGAAGAAGCCGCCTTGGCCACCGAACTCGATTCGGATGGGGAAGACATTGGGCACGTCTCTTTAATGACCCTGCACACGGCTAAAGGCCTTGAATTTACTACTGTTTATATTCCAGGGCTCGAAGAATCCCTACTGCCACACAGCCGCAGCCAAAACGACATTGCAGAGCTCGAGGAAGAACGACGGCTCTGCTACGTCGGCTTTACCCGTGCCAAAAACCGACTCAATTTAAGTGCTGCGCGATCTCGCAGTGTTTTTGGTGAAACGCGTTTTTCAGAAATATCACGATTTATCACCGAAATACCTGATGAACTCTTAGAACTACACTCCCCTCAGCCTCCTGCCCGGCCCCCCGCTGCATCGCAAAAGCAATGGCAAGATGCTGAATTCATTGATGAATATCAGGGATCCTCGACTCCCGAGACCAACAGTCTTTACCAGAGTGGACAACGCATCTCTCATGCCACCTTTGGTGAAGGCACGGTGATGACCAGCCAAGGTAAAGGTCGCGATGAAAAATTAACAGTAAACTTCCCCAATATTGGTCATAAAATTATTGTCGCGCGCTTCGTTGAACCGATCTAGATCATTGCAATGAACCTCTAGGTTTGAGAAAAACGTATCTGGTGAGTTAAAAAATTATGGATATACACTGTCAACGATGTGGTCGTGTTTACGAGTTTGATGCGGCACGAATACCACACAAAGGATTGCCCGTGAAGTGTGCATCGTGTGCACACGTCTTTCGTGTCTATCGTCCCACAAAAACTGGTGATGCTGGTGAAGCAGAGTGGAAGGTAAAACAGTCCGGAGGCACCACCTATCATTTTCGAGAACTCACAACCTTACAAAGATGGATTGTCGAGAAAAAAGTTGAACGGCGCGATGAAATATCGAAAACCGGAACGCACTGGAAATCCTTAGGCGACATTGCTGAGCTCTCGATGTTCTTTAAAGCTGTCGAAGGGAAGCCAAGTCCGCCCAGTGACGTTGAAGAGATTGAACATGATGAAATCTCTGTTAGAGAACAGCCCGACTGGGGTACCAACAACACAGCGCAAGAGCCTGAAGCTGAAAGCCCTAAAGATGCCCCCGAACTAAGTTCCTATGAACTCGACGATACAAATTCACCGAAGTCTTATCGCAAAGTTATTTATATTCTTGTTGCCGGCTTAATTCTTGGAACCACCGTTGGTCTTCTCTATATCCAGGGCACATTTAAAAGTTTTTCCGATCAAGTTCCTGACGCTGTTCTGCAACAAGTTGCCGCTGGATATAGCGAGATGGAAAACGATACTGAAAATGCGCTGAGCACTGCGGTCGCGCTTTTTGAACAAACAATTGCTTTAAAAAATGATTATCTCAACGCCCACACTGCCCTTGCTGAAGCACTGATGCGCCGTGCGTCCATTAAACTTGAGTTTTATGGCGACCTACAAGCGAAAAAGAATCCCCGTGAAGTCAAAGAAAGCCGAAAAGATCAAGCGCGGGCCCTACTGATAGCGCAACAAAGCTTTAAAAGAGAACCCAGTAATATTCAAGCGCTGCGCGCCTTGTCCGATTACTACTTGTATGAAAAAAATATCGACAGTTTTGAAAAAGTCATGAAAGAAGTGAGCTCCAGCGACAAGGATGACAAAGTTGTACGCCTGCTCAAAACGTATAAGTTTAGTGAGAATAAGAGTGATCTGGAAGCCCAGCTTAATGCGCTGAAAAAACTTGTAAGAAAACACCCTAATTTCGTTCGCGCACATTATGAAATAGGAAAAACTCTTTTAAAACTCGATAATTTCGAAGAAGCGAAAAAGATATTCCAAAAGATATTAAAGAAAAATGGCCAGCATCTGCGCTCGACTCACCAAATCAAACTTTTAGAACAAGCTATCGAAGACCTTAATAAACCTGAATTGAGTTACAACGATTTAACCGCTAAAGCCTCACGCCTGCAGCAAATAGACCGCGCTAAAGAGGCCATTGGGCTCTTTGAGCAAGCCATTGGACTAGATCGAACTCGGCCCGAAGCATATGCTGGAGCCGGCTGGTGCTACATTGACCTTGAAAACATGAATGCTGCCCTAAAAAGTTTCAAATTGGCCTTAGAATGGCAGCC
>JASMKV010000010.1 GCA_030749035.1 Myxococcota bacterium
CAATCAAGAGTTCATTGTCATCGCGTTTTAAATCCAACGTAAAAGCCACACCCCTAAAGTCGTAACGTTGGGTGAGTTCCTTATTGGCTTGATTGATCGCGTTGTCGACTTCCTGCATATCACAACCGGTCGTGATGTCGAATGAGGCTTGCTGTGCCATAATCTACTCCTGTGCTAACGGTAAAACGTAAAAAAACAGTCGGTTTTTATCGTGGCTATCTAAAAGTCATGGACAAGTCCAGCCCCTAGGCCGCCAAAGGCTGCAGACGAAGTTCATGCAGCAGCAATGCGTATTCAGCTCTGGCAATAACCAAACGCTGCTTGGCTTCTTTGATTTGTGCATGCCATTTAATTTTGAGCAAACGACGTTCTCGTTTCGCCAGCGCCTTCGTGGAATCAGCCCAAACCTGGTATTCTTCACGCTTTTCAACAAGGACATCCACTGCATCGTGCCAGCGCGCGCGACATTCATCCATGCGCATGGAAAAAGATGTCGCCCATTCTTCCGGTAATCTTGATATCGGTTCTTCAGCCTTTGCCAGTGCCGTACGCATCATCGCTTTTAAGATGCGTTCATCTGAGGCCCTATTCAATCTCCAGGTAAGGCGCATCCAGGAAAGTGAACGAATGAGCCACTTGGATGGATCCCAGTGATACCACTTGATCCCATTTCGATAATCACCCTGAAACGCATGATGATAGTTGTGATAACCTTCACCAAAACTAAAGAAGGCAAGCCACCAAGAGTCGCGAGCTGTATTGTTTAAACTGTACGGACGTCGGCCAAAATAATGGGCGGCCGAATTGATCAGAAACGTTGAATGATGCACCATCACCACACGCAAGAGTCCACCAAACAAGAAGAATTCAAAGGGCCGCCCCACCAAAAAGCCTAAAGCCAAAGGCAGACCAAACCCCGTTGCGATTGCTATTGTCATATAAAAACGGTGCTGCCAGCAGACAAGCTTGTTGGCCAACAAGTCAGGAACCTTGTCAAAGTGCAGATCGGGTTCGCTGTCGTAAAAAATCCACCCCATATGGGCCCAGAAAAAACCCTTGTTGATATTATACGGGTCTTCATCTTGATCGACTTTGCGATGATGTACACGGTGGTCTGAAGCCCAATGCAATACGGAATTTTGCAGCGCTGCAGCACCAAAGGCAAGATACACCATCTCGATCAAAGGTGAACAATCATAGGTGTTATGGGCATAGAGGCGATGATAACCGGCAGTAATCGCAATACCGGTCGCCATATACATTATCGCAAGCAGCGCAATATCTGCCCAATGCCAGGAACCTTGAACATGATACACCACAAGTAGCGCCAATGCCGCTATCGGTGAACCACAAAGGAAAATGGTATTGACCCAAGCAATCGGGTTTTTCGTTGGTTTTTCTTTCACGGGAATTGTCCGTCCTTTCGGGGCAAGGAACTTCGCAAGGGGTTGGCGCTTCGTACAACTAATTAATTGCGCCGTCCAGTAAAAAAATAGACACGCTGCGTTAAGCTGAGGGGAAATAATCTGGCGCGTTACCAGCACACCATTTGATGTTGCATCCTAAAGAAGGCATTTGCTCGGGTTTGAGAGGCTTTTGTGCCAAAACGTCATCGAAAGCCGCACGCAGATCACCGCCACTGACCACAACATCGTTACCAGGTCGGCTTGAATCAAATTGCCCCCTATAAATCAACGTATGCCTCGCGTCAAAAAGGAAGAAGTCTGGCGTGCATGCGGCCGTATAGGCTTTGGCCACCGCTTGCGTGGCATCGTAGAGATAAGGGAAAACATAACCAAAACGTGCCACCTCTTCGCGCATTTTGTCGGGATGGTCATCAGGGTAATTGTCAACATCGTTTGAATTGATCGCCACGATCCCTATCCCTGAATCCTGATAATCTTTGGCAAAGCGCGCCAACTCTTCACGGATATGATGAACGTAAGGGCAATGGTTACAAATAAACATCACCAACAAACCCTTGCCACCGGCAAAATCATCTAAACAAACCTGCTTGCCATTCGTATCCTCGAGCGCAAAATCAGGAGCGCGTGTCCCTAAAGTCAACATGGTTGATTCGGTTCTGGCCATCATCTTATCCTTTCTTTGCCTTGCGCTTTACCATAAGAAGAAAGGTGTAGACAACGTTATGGGTACCGAGACAAAAAAACTTTTCCGCATTTACAAGAATCTGAACAAAAGCATCGATAATATCGATTTCCCAGAGCCGATCACCCACGTCTACAACCCCCTGCAATATGCCTGGCCCGTGTTTGCCAATTACCTAGAGCGCTTTGCGCCACTTCAAGCTGAAAACATTCTCTTGGGCATGAACCCCGGACCTTGGGGCATGGCACAAACCGGCATCCCTTTTGGTGAAATATCCTTTGTCGAGCAATGGATGGCCCTTTCGGGCAAAATCACACAACCCCGAAACCTGCACCCCAAGCGTCCCATTGACGGGTTTGCATGCACGCGCTCTGAAGTCAGCGGGCGGCGACTCTATGGCTGGGCCCAGGAGCGCTATGGTGAACCCAAAAAGTTTTTTAAAAACTTTCTGGTCCTTAATTATTGTCCCTTGGTATTTATGAAGGAAAGCGGTGCGAACTTCACACCAGACAAATTAAACAAAGCCGCTGCCGAACCACTTTTTAATGCTTGCGCAAAGGCCCTACAAGAAACGATTGACGTCCTCGAACCAAAGCGCCTGATTGGTGTCGGCAAATTTGCCGCCACGCAAGCACGTCAAGACTTGGCTTCCTCTAACATTGCGATTGAAACAATTCTCCACCCCAGCCCGGCTTCGCCAATGGCCAATCGTGGCTGGGCTCCACAAGCCGAAAAACAACTCCTGGCGATGGGTATTCGATTTTAAGCAAAGAGACCGGGCAATACCTGGCCAAAAACCTCAAACGCCTGGCTGTGTGCATGGGTTGCAATGCCTAATTTAGCCCGCAAAGAGGCGTGAATATGCTTGGGCTCCAAAACGAGGCCTCCTGTCGAAACAACGCCCAGAGTGGTCGGATCGATGTTTAAATGATTAAACCCCGCATCGCTGGCGCCAACAACCCGGTTTCCCGTAATACCCGGGCCACTGGCCATCATTGAGCTTGTACCCCAATGGTCTTTACCGTTGTTGGGATTATAATAAGGGGTTCGACCAAAATCCGAACCCACCACCACATAGACTAAATCACTCAAACCCTGGCGGTCGATTTCTTCGTAAAGATAATCCAACCCTTGAAACAGGCGAGAGAGCTGTAACGTATGGCTGTTATTGTGATTCCCATGGGTGTCAAAGCCACCCATCACCGCGTTCGCGCTCACGGCCGCGCCCGATTTAAATGCGGCAACAATCACTTGTGCTTGTCGCGCAAACTGCTGCACCGAATTATCATCGAGATCTGCGAGGTCTTCAGGAAGATGGGTGTTAAGCTCCTGTAGAATGCCTTCCCCTAAACGTGCCCCATGTAAAAATGCACTTTGCGTGCGATGCTGGGACAGCCCCTGCCTGCTTTGCACACGCTGCAGCCGGGCCAGAACCGCCTGACGAATACGCCCATAGGCATAGTCGCTATGGTAGGTGTCCGAACTCGTCGCCGAAGTGTGGTTTGGCTTGGCAAGGAGACGTAAGTCGCCCACATCGCCTACCCGTGCCGGACTTACCAGCTCCGCACTTGCATCATAGCCACCAAAGCTCAAATACGACATCGGCAGAGTCCCTGCTTGCGTTGCTGAGTAGAGGGCCGCCAGGGATGGGAACGCGGTACGATCTCCCCTACCACTAAACACGGTTTGGCGTCCCGTATCATGATTGCTGGTCCCCACATCGATACCGTTCATGATCAGTAGCCGCTGGTGGTATTTATTGAAAAATGTCTCGTTATAGCCAATGGGTGCATAGGGTATGTTGCCTGCCATGGCGATGTCCCCACTAAAATAATTCGTGTTGACGGGGTTAATTTCCGTTTCGCTTTGCATGCCTTTGGGATCACAAAATGACGTTGGGTCCCAACCACCAGTGGCATTGACCATAATCACATAGGGCCCCGCAAAGGGCTCAGTCGAAGCCATAAGCGGCCTTGGCAACATCGGCAGGCTTAAGCCTACTCCAGTTAACGCTGATAATTTTAAAAAGTGACGTCTGTCCATGTCCTCAATCCTATTCGTAAAGATAAAAATAATCGCTTAGGAGATAAGTCAAAACCGCCATCCAGGACCTGATGCTGTAGGTCTCATCGCCGCTGATTCTGAGTTCCTCAGGTAAAAGGTCATTGCTCGGGCGGTCCCACCTGCCACGACAGGCATAAGTTAAATTCTCAGAATATGTGTCGTTGGCCATCCCCTGCTGTCCATCCAACCAGACATCGTTAAAAAGCTGGTACGTGCTCTCAACTTCAGGGTCACTTAAAGCCAAATCTTCTCCAAGAAGACGTTTAAAAAGATACCGAATATTGGTTTTCGCCGCCGCGCTAAAAAGTGGGTCGGCAATATTATCAACCACCGGCGCATCATCGTGCTCCACATAAGGGAAAAGCATGCGTTCAGAAGCGTCGCGGGTAAAATCAAATGCGGTCAAAGAACAAGCCATCTCATTGGCCATGCGTGTCGATACGCTGGCGATGATGCCATTGGGCTCGGTCATGCGTTTGGTGATCGTATTCGAATTGATGCCGCCGTAGAAGTAGAGAAAATCTCCTCTGCTCAAAATCTTTGACCGCTGATTGTTAAAATGCACCCACGGAAAATTCAATGTCGCCTCCATTTTACGATGCAGCATTTCCGGTGTGAGCAAACGGGCGCTGCCGGTCTGCGCGTGCGCAAGTTCAAGCTCTGATTCAACCTCGTCTTCTAACGCCAGAGCTCTAAAATAAGGGGAGAGAATCAGTTCTTTAATCAACGTTTTAAGGTTATAATTATCGGCAACAAAGCTGTCCTTAATTCCCTGAAAGACCTTCGCTTCTTCATTAAAGGCAAGCATCTGCGCCGCAAAAGCGTCAGGGCTTAAATTCCCCTCCGGCACACGTAAGGGCTCCTGCCCCGTCAAACCCTGATAAAGGGTGCGTACCGCTTGCAGCGCAAAACGTTCGTCCGTCGCAACTTGCTCCACCAACCATGGTAGAGCGCGATGGGTCTCTTCCATCGGCAATAAAGTGCCGTCGATACCAGGGTGCTGCATCCCCACGTACCAATCGGTCAAACGATAGCGTCCACTGTTGGACCGATTCTGAAACGTTCCAGCCACCGGGTCGAGAATGTCATGGCAGGAGGCACACCCGGCATTAAACATGGTCGGGTTGAAACCGGAAATCGCCGAGGGATCCACATCCTGATCGTCAAATTCCAGCACATCGATGCCTAAAAATTTCTTATAAAAGACATAGGCCCGATGCCGATTTCGGTTGGTGTTGGTCGACGGAAAGCGCCGTAAAAACATGACTGATGACAAAAGCCCCGCATGGGGTGTATCCAGTTGTACCTCTTTAAATTCGGTTGGGTCCAGTTGGTCAACAAAGGACACTTCATCAAAGCCGTAGGATATGGCCGAAAAAGGATTCACCAGCATATAATCGGCAGTCAAAATTTCGTGGAACGGGCGCCCTTCACGCACCACATGCGCAATCAAGTCGAGTGGTTCACGCGCAATACTTTTATTGGTATAATCCTGGGCCGCCTCGACCCAAGCCGGATCGTCCACCGTCGGGTCCAAATCGTTATAAAACATGCGGTTCGGAAACAATTCGGCATTGAGCAAATTGGCCGCCTGATTGCCTGAGATATATCGATCGGTCAGAAAAATGTCGTTATAGAGTTCCTTAAGCCGGTCAAAAAATGCTTCTTCGCTCAAAATATTCTCGAGTACGGCACGAAAAGCGTCTTCACCAGCATTTTCAACGCTGGCAACCTCCTGCGCTTCGGGCAAGCGCCCAACCAGGTTCAAAGTCGCCTTGCGTAAGGCGGCGGTCAATTCCGACTGCTCAAGCACGGCAAAATAATCCAAAAACGGAGGATCAACGATGGGTGGATCGCTTATACAATCGGTCGGTTGCGCAAAACGCCCAAGCAACTCCTGCAAAGCGCCATATTCACTGCTGGCCACGCCAAAGCGTTCTCCTCCACCATGATTGAGCTGATTGGTGGGTTTCAGGAGCAGAATAGAAACATCATCAACCGTCTGCGTCGAAATATTTTTCACGATATTAAAATTATCCTGCAGATAGTCCGACTCTGAGGCCCCCTTGAGCACCAAATCCGTGCCTGAAGCTAAGCCGCTGGCATTATGGCAGGCAAAACACTGCGTCGACATAAAGGCCTGCCATACGTCCTGCGCAAAATAATCGAGATCACTCACACAGCCATTGCCGCCCAAATCATCACCAAAGGTTGGCACATAGACGCCCACTTCGGTCTGAAATATATCCTCCGGGGAGCCATTGCCCTTGTGGATACTGCTCGGAAAAAGCTGGTCTTGTTGATCTCCTGGAGGTGCCTCGACATAAGTCGCACAACTGACCAAAAACAAAGCGACCAAAAAAGTCACACTTACGCGCATAGATGCCTCCGCAGCCAAATCTTGCAGGACCTGGTTGACACTCTTGGGGACACGACGTGGGTTAAAGCGAACAGATTTTGTTCTGGTTGTTGCCAGACCTACACCAATAGACAAAATCCCGGTTTTCTTTTTTTGAGAAAAAGTCATACGGCCTTTCACACATGCTGAATTTGCACACGCCAACACTTATATAAAGCAAGGATCCTGCCAATATCCCCTAAGCCCAGGCCACAGCTGCCTTTGCCCCCCAAAAAACCGTTAAAATACTGGCATCTTTGAGGAACTTATTGAATTTATCGAGGTGCCTTTGAGTCCACAATGCGGCCCAGCCGCAGAGCAAAAAGCACACAATTTGTGCAAATGTCACAGGGACATGATACCTCCAGATCCCAAAAGATGGCGCGCATTGAACACGACATTGGTTGCTCAAGGTTTTAGAGTCGTCACAGAACATTCAAGTTTACAATCGCTCAAGCCTTGATCACAATATTGATTTCGTCTTGAAAGACCTGGTGTTGAGCCCCTCTTGCGCTGTCTTGCTTGACCCACTCAGGTCAATCCAGATAGGCTTTGTGACAATGAAGACCTTACATATCTTAGGCTCCAGTGATGCCTTTAACGCCGGTGGTGCGCTGCACTCTTGCTACCTCTTAAGCGGCGAAAAAGAGCGTCTGCTCTTGGAGTGTGGCCCTTCTGTATTGGCCGCTCTAAACCGGGACAAGATCCCCTCGACCAGCATCGATTTCTTGCTCATCAGCCACCTCCACGGCGACCATTTTGGCGGTCTGCCATTTCTCTTTCTTGAATATTCTTACCGGGTTAAGCGTTCAACACCTTTGCGCTTAGCTGGCCCGCCTGGCCTACAGGAACGCGCCGAAAAACTCTATGCGGTCATGTATGGCAAGACCTTAAGCGATCTGCGTTTTGAGCTCGAGTTTATCGAAGTTCATCCAGATGTGGATTTGCATTTAGGCGATTTTACCATCCACCCTTTCGAGGTCCCCCATAACGCCCAGCCCTTTGCTTTGGGCTATCGTCTTATCGAAGGTACACACACGATGGTCTTCTCCGGCGATTCGGCCTGGTCGGATATTCTCCTTGCCCAAAGCCAGGGTGTTGACCTCTTCTTGTGTGAATGTTGCACCCAGGAGCCTCGCCTCAAACAACATATTAGTCTCCACGAAATTCTACAGGATAGAGCCAAGATCGGCGCTAAAGACCTTCTTCTGACCCATCTTGGCGACGATATGCGCCGCATGAAAAAGACCTCATGGGCCCATGCCCATGATGGACTGATTTACACTTTTGGCGCCAAAACGACAAACTAAGGGCTGTTTCGTATCGGACCAACTCGGTCTTTTTTTTGTGCTGCAGACTGGTAAGCACCACAACTTTTTGCTAAACGCTACGGTCATGAGCAAACAAACACTCGTCTATACCAAAGTTGAGAAAATGGGTCTTTTGGTGCACAGCAAAAATGCGCCGGATGCGGCCGAATGGGATGCCTTTTTTGAAGCCATCAAAACCGATGTGCTTGGTAAAAAAGTCAAAAGCCTTCTGGTCTATTCCGATGGGGGCGCCCCCCAACACAACCAACGGGCGAAACTTACGGGCCTCACCGCTTTTCAGGAAATCCCAACGCAAGTCGTGCTGGATCCGGGTATTCACTGGGATCAAGCGGGTAACCGTGTTGGCGCCTATAATTGGGCCTACAACAAAGAGGTGTTTGCGCATGCGCCTGAAGAACTCGCGGGCGCCGTCAGTCTTCTGGGCATTGAAGATTCAGAAGCCATCAAAACCACACTCGAAGAATTAAAAACAAGCTTGGCCACAAGCGCCGAATAATACTTTTTTAGGGGAAAGCCATGAGTTTAAATACAGAAGACCAAAAACACATCGAAGAGATCATCGCCGCAAACAAAGTTGTGCTCTTCATGAAAGGCACCCCACAAATGCCGCAATGCGGATTTTCGGCCACGGTTATCGAAATCCTTAATGATATTGTTCCCGATTATGACACGGTCAATGTTTTGGCCGACCAAAGTATTCGCGAAAACATCAAAGTCTTTTCCAACTGGCCAACGATTCCACAGCTCTATATCGACGGCGAATTTGTCGGTGGTTGTGACATCATCAAAGAAATGAATGCCAACGGTGAACTGCAACAAACCCTCGGTATCGATTTATCGAATGTGGCTCCACCCGCCATCACTGTCAGCGACAGCGCCGCCCAAGCCATTCTTGGTGCCGCAAACGAACACGCCTCCGGCGATGAAGAGGTCTATCTCCACCTCTCGGTGAACACTAAGTTTGAACCCAGCCTTGAGTTTGGCCCTGCCCATGCGGGCAAGTTGCAATTTGAGGGCAATGGCATCAAGTTTTGCGTTTCGCCAGGCGGTGCCGGGCGCATCGATGGCATGAGCATTGATTTTGTCGACGGTGCCGGCGGTGGCTTTAAAATCGACAACCCCAATGCACCCAAACCCGTCAACCAAATGGACGTGCAGAAACTTAAAACACTCATCGACTCCGATGAAAAGTTCTACTTGTACGATGCTCGCGGCGACGATGAGCGGCAAATCGCGATCATTCCTGGCGCCGAGCAGCTCACCCAGGAAGTCGCCCAGGAAATCCAGGCCTTACCCAAAGACAGCAAGCTCGTCTTCCACTGCAAAATGGGCGGACGCTCACAGCAAGCGGCCGAGTATTTCCGGCAAATGGGTTTTAGCAATGTCCACAATGTGGTCGGAGGCATCAACGCCTGGTCGGCGGAAATTGATCCTTCCGTGCCCCAATACTAAGCATGCCCGTTGATGTGGAAAAGCTTCGGCGCAGCGCTCAAGCCGTCGGCCTGCCACAAACCAAGCGACACATTTTTCTTTGCTGCGACCAAACCAAGCCCAAATGCTGTGACAAAGAGGAATCCTTAAAAAGCTGGAACGACCTGAAGAAGCGACTCAAAGAGTTGAATCTTTCTGAAGCCGGTGGTGTGTTTCGCACCAAGGCCAACTGTCTGCGTCTGTGTGAAAGCGGCCCTATCGCCGTCGTCTACCCCGAAGGCGCCTGGTACCACTCCTGTACCCCCGAAGTTCTTGAGCAAATTATTCAGGAGCACCTTATCGACGGTCAATTGCTACAAAGCCATTTGGTCGACACACACCCTCTTGAATTAGACAGCTCACCTTAAGGGGCAAGAAGCTGCAAGTCCGGCAGAACATCGCCGTTGACCACCGAGCGATCGGTGGTATCGCCCAAACCCAGTTGTCCAGATGCGTTATCGCCCCAGCATTTAACGGTTGCATCCTGCAAAAGGGCACAAGCATGGCCCCATCCACCGGGGTGGTTATCGCCTATAAAAAGCTTGTCGACCACCGCTGTTGTTGACGGAATAAACACAGCATAGTGGCCATACGTATTAAAGGCATTATCTCTGGGCCATGAGTGTAAATACCCCCAGCATTTAATTTCTCTTGGCACACTATCCATCAGCACACAAATATCGTGTCGCGACAGAGCAACCTGCAGAAAATCTCCCCCTAAGGAAAACGTCTCTAAGTTATCGCCCATGTCGTCGTTCTGATCACCAACCATGGAGCTGCTGCCGCCTACACCATAGCCCGGATAGAGTTGGCTGAAAGTATTACTC
>JASMKV010000011.1 GCA_030749035.1 Myxococcota bacterium
CAATATTGGCGCTGGCTTTGGGGTTATGAAGACACCACCGGCGGTGAAGATGAGATCTTCTTAAAGGACGGTCGTATTCTCCTAGGCCGCTTAAGTGGGGAAAGCAACCAACAATTAGGCGCCAAAAAATGGTCGGCGCAAGATGCAAGCCTTGTCTTACGTGGCACCTTTAACAACATCAGCTTTATCGAAGATGGTCAGGAAATTGCCACCTACGAACAAGTCTTACGCATCGTCAGACGTCAAGTTGATTTAGGAAAACCTGCCAAGGGCGCCCTTTTCTTCACCCCCGAAGTTGAGAGCGATGCCTATCATAAGCCAGGCACTGCCTTAGGCACCTTTTATCAGCTGCCGCTAAAAAATCTTCAGAAACTTGGCGCCACAAAAGCCCCCGGAGAGGGATTCTGGGAGCTCGAAGTTTCCCAAAACAAGAGATTGCTCGGTACCGTCCGCCTGGCAGAAAGCACAGGCAGCATACGTCTTGAACCCAGCATGCCTGCAGATAAAGATAAATTGAGTGAACAGGATATCAATAGGGCGCAGGAACAAAATATTGAAGCGATGCTGGTTGAACTTGCGCCCCACGCCCAAAAGGTCGGCGAACTTAGCACACCCATGCAAGGCTGGGTGGCCTTAAGCAGCACCAGACCACAACAGGTGGTGCCCTGGCAAAGCATGGGCATGGTGCGCTCGGGCAGCTGGCGCGGCGGACTTCTGTGGGGGAATTTAGGTTGGTCACTTCAACAAGAAAAAGTCTCCAGCCTTATTGCTGAACGTATCGTCAATACTTTGCGCTTGATGTTTCCCGCACTGCTCTTTTCTATTTTGATTGCCCTGCCTTTGGGTATGGCGGCCGCGGTCAAACAGCACTCGGCCCTCGATCATGGCGTCAACCTTGGCGCCTTTTTAGGGATCTCGCTGCCCGTCCATTGGTTTGGTCTGATGCTTATCCATATCTTTGCGGTCTGGCTCGGCTGGTTCCCGGTCTCTGGGATGCAAACCCCGGGGGTTGAAAGCATTGCCGATAAGATTTGGTATACGGTCTTGCCCGTCACCGTTTTAAGCATCGCCTATGTTGGCCGTTGGCTACGCTATATGCGCGCTTCTATGCTCGAAGTCATCAAACAGGATTATATTCGCACGGCCCGAGCCAAAGGCGTTAGCGAAACCCGTATCGTTTTTGTCCATGCGCTGCGCAACGCACTCATTCCTGTGGTCACGATTCTCGCCTTAAGCATCCCCACTCTTTTTGGCGGCGCTCTGATCACAGAGACGGTCTTTGCCTGGCCTGGCATGGGCTCACTGATTTACGAAGCCATCATTACTTCGGATTACTATGTTGCCATTGTGGGTTTTCTTATTTCAGCAACCCTGGTCATGGCAGGCAATTTGATTGCCGATATGCTTTATGCCGCCATCGATCCACGAGTCCGATTGGGGGATGGGTAAATGGCTGCCACCGAAAGCTTAAAAGCCATGGTCTGGCGACGTTTTAAAAAACATCGCCTGGCCTTCTGGTCTCTTGGTGGCTTGGGTTTTCTCTTGCTGCTTTGCTACGGCATCCCACTCATCGCACCACTGATGGGCTGGGATCCTGATTTCATCGACCTCTATGCGCGCTACGAAGGTATGTCGCTCAAGCACCCCTTTGGCACCGACGAGCTTGGTCGCGACGTGTTTTTGCGACTCATGTATGGTGGACGTATTTCGCTCACGGTCGGCCTTATCTCCGCCCTAACCGCTGCCCTTATCGGCACCACCATCGGTGTCATTGCCGGTTATTTTGGTGGCTGGATTGACTCTATCTTGATGCGCTTTACCGATGCGATGCTCAGTGTTCCGGTGCTGCCCTTGATGATTGTTTTCGCAGCGCTGGATTTACGCAAGATTTCACAGGCTGAAGGGACATGGAATGTGCTCGGTATTATCGCCGCGCTTATTTTTGTCATGGTATGTCTCGGCCAGTTTATTTCCAACAAACGCGCACAAATTTTGCCCACACTTTTGACCGCACTTTTAAGTGCCCTTGCTTGTGCCCTGCCCCTGGCTGGACTCATCAAACTTCTAGGTTCTGAGCAGCTGGCTTCGGGCACCATGGCCTCGGTCGTGCAACTTATCATCATCGTTGTCTTCTTTTCCTGGATGACCGTCGCCCGCCTGGTGCGCGCCTCAGCGCTGCAAATACGTGAAATGGAATATATTGACGCAGCTAGAATGCTCGGCGCACCTTCCAAACACATCATCACCACCCATATTATCCCCAATGCCATGGCGCCCATCATTGTCGCGGCAACCTTAGAAGTCGGTGGCGTGGTGCTTTACGAATCGGTGCTTTCGTTTTTAGGCCTTGGGGTAAAGCCTCCTACCGCCTCCTGGGGAAATATGCTGCGCAATGCGCTCGACTACCTGCAGGATTCACCACTCTTAGCCTTTTGGCCCGGGGTCTTTATTCTTGTTGCCGTGGTTTGCGTGAACTTTTTTGGTGATGGCTTGCGCGATGCACTTGATCCGCATGAAGTGCATGGAAGTCAAAAATAGTGAGCGTGCGAGCCGTTACGAAAGACTTGCGTATCTGCGGGTTCAGGTGCGAACCGTAGCAAGACTTGCTGCGAGTGCGCGAAGCGTGCGAGGCGTTGTGAGACTGTCCGAAAGGCGCCATATAGGTGCGTTGAGGATTAGTCGATACAGCCGAGTGGTCGCAGCTTAGTCGCGTCGGCGAGTGTCCGATGACCGATGGCCGTCAAAAAGGGTCTCCCCTGAAACGTTCCCTGGGATGCGAGCCTGCCCTTTGCATTCACCTGCTGCTTAAGTTAGCCTGACGGAAGGGAGGGATTTTACCATGTCAAAAAATGCATTCATTGTTGCTTTCTTTACATTTCTTTTAGTTTCCTGTCTGGCACCAGAACAGAACAAGTCGGGTGATTCGAGTCAGTTCAGCGCCATCACCAAAGTTCAGGGCCAGGCCTCTGAAACCGAGTGTTCTGACGGCGGTGTTGTCTTAAATTATGGCATCGATGAAAACGGCAATGGCACCCTGGATGATGACGAAGTTGATGGCAGCGAAACCGTGTGCCATGGTGAAGACGGAACCAATGGTGAAAACGGAGCCAATGGAAGCTCCTGCACGCTCAGTGATAATAACGACGGCACCAGTACCCTGAGTTGCCCCGACGGCACCAGTGTCACGATTGAATCGGCCCCCGCGGACACGGGCACGACATTGCAAGGCAGTTTTAACATTGAAAATGCTGCGGACATCGAGTGGCTCGCGCAATACACAAGCGTCAGTGGGACGTTAAGAATTTCCAATTTTGCGGATGGCCTTAGTACAATTTCCCTGCCAAACCTTGAAAGCGTTGGGGAATTGTGGGTGCAAGCTTGCCAAACATGCACCGAACTATCGTTCCCCGCTTTAACGCAGACAGGTGATTTCACAATACAAAGTCACGATGTTCTTGCGAATATTTCGTTCCCTGTCCTTGCCAGTGTTGATGGCAACTTTATCATCAAAAATAATCCCCTTCTCCCAACCAACCAAATCGAAGACCTTCGTGACGATATCGAAGAAGAAAACATTAGTGGTACAATCTCAATTTGCGGAAATAAAGATGGCGGGTCGTGTGGAGAATATGATTAAAGAGCGACACCAGACGGGTGTTTGCCTTGAGCAGCGTACGCATAAAAGAACACTCTATGCGTAACAATGCGTGACTAAAAATGTCCTGAGAATTTGCTTTTGGTAAAAGACTTCATGGAGCCACGAGATTCGAGCTAGGATATCCGATTTCCGATGGCCGATAGCCGAAAGCCGATGACCGATGACCGTGCGAGCCAATACGGAAACTTGTTGCGAGTGCGCGAAGCGTGCGAGGCGTTGTGAGACTGTCCGAAAGGCGCCATATAGGTGCGTTGAGGATTAGTCGATACAGCCGAGTGGTCGCAGCTTAGTCGCGTCGGCGAGTGTCCGATAACCGATGACCGATGACCGATGGCCGATAACCGATAACCGATAACCGATAACCGATAACCGATAACCGATAACCGATAACCGATAACCGATAACCGATGACCGATGACCGATAACCGATGACCGATAACCGATGACCGATAACCGATAACCGATGACCGATAGGCGATAACCGATGAGAGAAAAAACAAAATCCATTTTAATCACTGGCTTTGAGCCTTTCGCTGAGCATCAAACGAATATTTCACAAGATATTGCCAATGCCTTTGCCGGTAAGGTCACAACATTTGAACAAAACAATTGCTCTTATGAACTTAATTGGCAGACCGAAATTCTATCTGTTGATGAACAAGGCAGCGCGCAAATCGCAAACATGCTCAGCCAAAAGCCCAATGCATTTCATGCCATCATTCAATGCGGTCTGTGCGAAAATTGTGAGCACATTCACATTGAAACAAAGGCCAGAAATCGTTTGGATATGCGGGTTGCCGACAATGCGGGCCGCTTTTTAGAGGGTACAGTCATTATCCCCGATGCGCCGCAAGAACTCCTTACCAGTATAGATTTAGAAGCTCTTCATTTAGAATCATTTCCTTACGCCAAAATATCCGATGACGCTGGAGCCTACGTCTGTAACGAAACTTATTTTCGCACGCTTTGGGCATGCAAGAACGCCAAGCAAAGCATACCACTTATCTTTGTGCATCTGCCCTTTAGCAACATCGTTGCCTTTGCAGAACAAGAAGCCTTTATACAAAAACTCGGCGAGTCTTTTTTGACATTGTAAAACGAGGGTTCAAAATCCTTTAAGAATTACCCACCAATTTTACGAACAACAGCCATTGCTGTATCGTGGAGCATCTTCGAGATATTGGACATCATCTGCAGAGTCTGCTGCTGCTTTTGCAACATGTTTTGCAAATCCACGTTCGCAAGCTGCGCATCATCACCGACAGAATTAAGCTTTTCTTCCATGCCTTGAATATAGGTGTCGAGTTCAGCCTTGGTTAATATCGCACCGGCTGCGCGCATATCACCCTGAATCCCATCGGCTGCAGTGCTGCGATAACCACTGTGCTGCTGCACCGTCGCATTGGGATCACTGTCTTGCGTATAGGCTAAATAGAGTTCCTGGACACCTGCTTCTTCCAGGGTCATCATTTCACCGGCATCAACATTGCCATCGCTGTTGGCATCCTGCCACACCCGAAGTTCCGAGAAATTTTGATCCGCAGAAGTGATTTTGCCATCACCGTTCGTATCCAATGCCGCCAAATCCTCATAACCATTGGCCGCATCACGCCCTGTCACCGATGAATCTCCAAAGAGGTCACCTGCTTGAATTTGTCCATCGCCATTTCGGTCCATCACCAAAAGGCCATCATCAGCACCCACCCACTCATTAAATTCTGTTGTCGTATTGGTGGTCGTCGTTGTTTGAGAGCGGTTTGAATCGTTAGAACCATTACCATCGCTGTCAAAGCTACCTGATTGCACCCCGCCAGTCACGACGTCTGTGCCTTGAGAGATGATGAACTCAAAGTTTTCATCATCAACCATTTGGGTTTCAACGCCATCACCATCCAAATCAATGATCAATGGATCTTGAGACCAAAAAGAGGTTTCCGAAGAAGACTCACTACTGGTTCGGGTTTCTAACCAAGCATCACCTGTGGCACGATTTGATTCAATCAAATATTGATTCCATTCAGCGTTCACATCAACCTGGTGCTCAGAGACTTCCATTTGCCCCATATATTCCGTCTGAATTTCAACCGGCATATAGGGTGGACTTAATTCGGCTGTATCATCGGCCCCCGCATAGCCTGTCAGATAGTCACGGGCTTTGGTTAACTCATCACGAATCGCCTTCTTGACCTCATTAAAGAATTTCACCTTCTGTGCATAAAAATGTAAATCTTTGGTGTTTTCCATATAGGCCTCACGCAACACCGCCTGCACCAACGCATTGATATCCACAAGCGCCGCCTTCTCCACGCCCACCTCGGCGACAAATTCACTCCATCGTGAAGCCATCGCTGAAGGCATCGCGTCACCTTTGATCAAGGTAGCCATATCGCTGACAAGTACTTGTCCACCGACACTGGCCAAAAATTGCTCTGTCCAGCCATCATCGCCAGAAAGCGCCGAGCCGGTTAAGCCCATATTGGTTTGCGTCAACTCCGTCGACTGACCCATCACGACCTGCGTTAAGACCAAATCCTGAACGCCTTCTTGTTCGGAAGCAGAGACACCGGCGCCAAGTCCCGAACCTTGTCCATCGGACAATTCGTCGGTTACACTTGCTGTGGGAGATGAATTTGTCGTTGTATCGTTAAAAGATGAAAAACCAGAATGAATCAACATGGCGGCGTTGCTTTCTGGGTGGGGGACTTACGTACTCGCCATCAGTGGCCAGCATCAACACATATGCACTTGGGTCAAAAACGGGCTAAAAAATAAACGTATCCTGAGCAACCATGCTTAAATGTGATCGCTCCAAGTCAGAATACAAATAAAAAAGCGCGGGCAGCGGGGGCACCACCCGCGCCTTTTTCTAGAGGTGGCTAAGGGCAAGGTTTAGTAAAAGCTGGCCACCCCTAAAACCAAGGAGTTCGTTAAATTGTTGGAGTCAAAGCTCTTCACACTTCCCAAATCGGTCTGATCGGTCAGTGTAAGCGCATAGTTGTCACCCAACCAGTGCGCAAGCCCCACATCAATACCCAAAGTAGCATCAAAATCAGGACTTACAGGTAAACCAAGGTTAGCCCCAAAAAACAGAGACATTCCACCCATGTCCATCCAATAGGAGGCACTCCCTGCAAGGCTCACCGATGTATCCTGACCATCATTGACACCAACACCCGCACCACCGCCAACCATGATCCCATCCTGAATGAAGGTACCATAACTGAACGCCAGGTTGATGTTTTTGAACGCACCAGGCTCAATACTTATATTTCCAGAGGCGCCCACCACATTGGTACCTGCACCGGGTGTGCCGGCCCAAGCTGGGAACGCTAAAAGACAAATTCCTGCAATCATACCTACTATTTTCTTCATTACTGTCTCCACTTCTGCCATTCAATTCTCCGACCCACACTTTGATGAGCCGTCGAACCCCTATGACCATTAGGGAACTTTTTTTATTGACCCCATAATTTTAACAAAAGCGCTCAGAGACGACTTGCAAAATAGAAACGGATGTCTTTTGAGGCTTAAGGTAAGCCCTACGCCTACAACACCTGTGCGCGCCAACCATCGATTTTGAAAAAAATAAACACTGTTATTCTAGTCACTTAAAGAAAAGCCCTCAATCAACACCCAACACAAACCACAAAATGCCCAGAATAATTCTCATGATTGCAAGTTGGGTCAGCTGGAACCGTCATCATAAAATGACCTTCTTGAGAATTTCTCCAACGAAAAAAGTGATTTATGCGCCCTGGATTTGAGACGCAACGCATCAGATCGCTGCAGATCGCCAGATAGATCAGCAAAAACAAGGACTAAAAAGATTTTCACGCAAAAGTTTTGGTGTCCCAGCCCCAGAGGTGGCGGGCCGGCGAACAAAATTGGATATAGGTCCGATTGGCCG
>JASMKV010000012.1 GCA_030749035.1 Myxococcota bacterium
GGCGATGGAAGAGGTGATCGAAACCACGGTGGCGCAGATCAATATCATGGATTCCATCACAGGGCAGAGTAACTGGTATAGTGATTACATGTGTGGTTGGCTCAGTGCAGGCTACAGATCGGGGTTGTTCTTATACGATACGGCACAATGCGATTGGTACATAGCAAATACATGTATGAATTGGGTTGGACAGAATTTTGCCATTACCAGTGTCGATCTTGGAGCAATGAATATTGCGATAAACCCGCTTGAGGATAACATATTACACGTTCAAGTAAGCACGAATGATTCATCTTTTGGCTATATGGGAAGCAACTGTTCTGTTGCATCGTTTTACGCGAGTGGCTCTTGTAGCGCTGATCTGACATTGGATTTGTTTTTAAGTGCCACCGTTGTTGAAACGGGCGACCCGGCCAATCCCACGGATGTGACATTTACACTTTTGGAAAATCAGAGCAATCTTTCAATGTCGGATTTTGACCACGATTCAAACTCGTTTTTGCTCGACCTCTTAAATATCATTGGTTTGGGTATTCCCGATTTGCTCTCAGAGTTTCTTGTGACATATCTGTTTAATGCTGACGGTTGGGATGAGATAAGTGGGGCAGTAAAAGATGCCATCGACCAGGGGCTTTTCGATGCGATGGATATCCCGATGCACACTGTTGATTTTGTCCGCCCCAAAGATAATCAAAGTGTTGGGCTCACTGTTTTGATGGATGCTTTTTCAGCCGGCTTTAGCGCAAATGATATAAATTTGGAGCTTTTTACGCATTATGATGTCACGCATTGGACTAAAGAATTCACCGGCAGTGTGGCCGATACTCCAACATCGGAGCCGAATTGGGATCCACAATATGATCTGCATTTCTCTCTGGCCGATAACACGATGAACCAACTCATGTATGTCCTTTGGGGTGCGGGCTTTTTCGATTATCTGACAGAATTGCCTGTGCCACAAGAAGTACAGGGGCTGGTGGGTTTCTCAAGTATAACGGCCATAGTCAACTCAACGCGGCAGCCGACTTTACATGCTTCGGGCAATGGAATGTTGTTTGGTATGGAAGATATGCAGATGTTGCTGATTGACCCCAACACGAATAACCCACTTTTAAGCGTTGTGGTCTCTGTGTCCGAAAGCATGACGGCAACGGGGTACAGGGAGGAGCAGAGTCCAGGGCAGTGGGTTACCAAGCTTGACTTTGCGATGGGTGATTTTAATCTGAGTATGACCGCAAGTACGTCTTTAGGTGACGGCGGTGCTTTGTATACCGACCCAGATGTCAACAGCCTGATTGAACTTGTGTTGAATTATCTTGTCGAACCCGCTGTGGTTGATGTTTTATCGCAGGTTAATAATAATATTGTATTCCCGTCATTTAATGGTTTTGATTTCGCTATGCCAAGCGTAAACAGCACATCGGGTTATCTGAGATTTGAAACGAACTTAATTAATGGCAATTGAGCCGCTGCTAAGCTTGACCCACTTCAAAAGTCTCAGGAGGATTCCTGAAAGGGTTTAAAAAATTGGGGTTAGACTTTTGAGCGGGCGGTGCGCGTTCTTGAATATGAATTTAAAATCCTTGCGCGGAAATACTCCGCGCAATAGGAAAGCAAAGAAGAGCGGATCTTCTTTTGCTATTTTTTGACATAATTCGTAATTATTTACGACTTACGGCAACGGCACAAGGACCTTTTTTTCCTTCACCAACTTCAAATTCAACGGTATCACCTTCAGTGATTGGACCATTCTCTACACCTGTGGTGTGAACAAACAAGTCATTACCACCATTGTTCGGCTTGATGAATCCAAAACCTTTTTCTTCGTTAAAAAATTTTACCGTTCCAGTTTCCATAATAATCTTCCTTTAATGCTCTTTCTTTCAAATCGTTTTGTATTGTATCTTGAGATTTCAAGTGGCAAAAATTTCTGAGAGAAGAGTTCTTTTGTTTTAATATGAGTCGCGCTTTAGATCCAAAAGAGTGACTTGTCAATGCCAGTCACTCTTCGGCGTAAAGGTTCCCCAGAAAAGCCTCAGGGGCAGAATTTTGGGAATGATTTTAGGGGGATGCTCGACGCTTAGGGGGGCCCAGATCGGCCTTGAGCCAGCCCACAGCCAGAAAAATAGCTTGACGACCGATTGTAAGCACCCCAATCTTGAGATTGATTGGGGGCGCCTGGTGGGCGCGTTCACCTTGGTTTAGGCGCTTTTAGAGTTAATTTGAGTAATAAAATGTAAGAATAATCTACTTTGCACTCAACGTCACGTTGTTGGTATCAAGCGGACCATCAAAGTGTGCGACGATGATGCAGTTTTGGCCCTCACCACATTTTTCCATATGAGGAGAACCGGCAGGTTCACGCCAAACCGAACCCTCGCTCAGGGTCACCAAGGTATCGGCGCTGGCGCCACGCTGATGGCTACCAAAAATAAGCCCGCCGGAGAAGTTCGAAGAGTGGGTATGTACATTGGTTGCCATTCCGGCAGGGAAGTTAAACATGGCGGTAAAGGGACCTTCTTTGGGGTTACCGTTGATGACCGCCATCTTGACGCCACCTTTAACTTCGACCCATTCGATTTGATCTGCCAGCATCATTTTGACTTGTGGATCGGCCGTTGGGCCCTCAGCAGGTTTCATGTCCACGGGCCCATCGAAGAACACCATGAAATAGCAAAAGTTGTCGCCTTCGCAGCCATCGAGATGCGCTTCATTCGCCGGTTGATGCCAAGCCGAGCCTTTGGGCAAGGCCTTGTTGCCTTCTGTTGTTGAAGAGTAGATGACCCCTTCACTCATGGTGACTCCGCTAAAAGCCTGGCTGTGGCTATGCAGGGGTGACTTAAATCCGCCGGGCATACGCACGATGGCAGTGAATGCCCCAGCTTTAGGACTACCCTGTACCGGGAAAACGTTAAAGCCTTCTGGCTTTTCCGGGTTAAAGGGCTTGAACGCGATGTTTTCGAACTTCACATTTAAAGGGGTTGGCGCTGTCGTTGCTTCGGGTGCGGCGGCTGGTGTGTTTGTGCTGCTTTGCGTGGCGCCACAGGCTTGGAGACAAAAAGAAAGTGCGATGAAAAGAGCGATGCGAACCATGTTGAAACCTCCTAAGGTGATTGCGTGTGATGGGGGCATACAAGCCGTCCAAAAATCTTCTGCGCCTTGACTAATGTATAATTCGCCCTGAGTCAAAATTAAATTTGAAACTTTGATTCGCGGCGAAAAGCATTCTTGCTAAGCTTTCAACCTCGTAAGGAAACCGGCCAGCTTTCTGCAGGTTTCATGTCCATATGCACACTTTCATATGAGCGCTTGCACACTTTTTGATGAGAAATACACAATCCTAAAAAGCTAAGTCGCCAAAACAAAGATGCTTTTTCTTTAGTATCAATTTTGCAGATTGCGTTTAGTTTAAAGGTTTCACAAGGGAGATTTCTCATTCGCTAATTGTACATCTTGAATAAACAAAGGACTGCA
>JASMKV010000013.1 GCA_030749035.1 Myxococcota bacterium
TCTGATAGTACTGATTATTCTTTCCATCCGCATCCTTACAATTCATCTGCACGATCAAACCATTAGTTTTCCAATACTGGATAAGAGCTTCGCGTTCATCAGCATCCGTCGGCAATTCGTTTAAAAGTGAAATTTCGAGGGCATTTTTGTGGTCGTCGAACTTATCGTAGCTCGACGAACCACCATACTTTGTATCAGCCGCAACGGAATTGCTGCCACTCTTTTTGCTTTCTGTTTCTTCGAAAGTTAAGATGTTGATGGCCTGCTCAAGTTTCGTGATATCAAGATCAGAAAGACTGCCGTCTGTAACCGGCGGATTATCAACAGCATCACCCCCACCTGGTATTCCCGTATCTTTGGCTGGGATGTTATCATAACCGATATAATCATCGTTGATAGGACCTGTGTTCTCAAAGGCTTCAGGCAAGGTAATGACGCCACCGTCTTCAGCCGTTTGTCCTGCAACCTGAACCAAAGAGTCACGTGCCTCAGTCAAACGATCACGGATTTGTTTTTTAACCTCATTAAAAAATTTCACTTTCTGAGCAAAAAAGTGCAAATCTTCAGTATTCTCCATATACGACTGGCGTAAAACCTCTTGCACCAAGGCATTGATATCCACCATCGCACCCTTATCATGTGCCATTCGACCAATCATGGCTTCCCAATGCTTACTGGTCGCCGGATTAAGCGGACTGGTGGGATCTTTTTCCAGAATATTGCTAAGATCTTGTTTTAAGTTTTGCTGAACAAAACTTTCAGCCTCCACCTGTTCTGCAGGTGTAAAGCTCTGTCCGTATTGCGGGCTGGATTTTCTGCTTAGGAGATTTGTCGTAAGCTGCTCCTGGTCGGCCGCAGCAAACGGCTCTGAGGTTGCTCTCCGTGACGGTAGCGGTTTAGAACCATCAAAAGTATCTCGTCGCTTAGGCGCCGAACTTTGTTCTGGTTCTGCTTCTGTCGTGTCTTTCTCTTTAATCCGTGCTGGTGTTTTTTCATAATCCTGGAAAAGTTTGGTTAACTCTTCGGTAGAACGTGGACTGGGGGTAACTACATTCTTTGCCATTGGGGGCCTCCTAAACGAGGAAAAAGATTGAATTTGGAGATTTTCCCTCTACTTAAATTAATACCTAAGTTTGCATAAAGTGTCCAGCGACGGATCACCCTTGAATCGACCTGAGATCGCCGTCAAAAGGCAGCCCCGCCGCCTTAACAATTCTTCACTTAAGGCTTTGAATGGCGCCTGGTTTTTGCTTTATTGTGCCAAAGTAAAGGGTTCAAAAACTGAAAAACCTCAATAAAGCCCACCGACTCTACGGCTGGGAATGCTCACCCTATTCGAGCAAAGTCCGCGCCTATCTTCGCTACAAACATATTCCTTTCAAAGACATTCACCCAACCATCTTTGGTATGAAAGGGGTCATCGAAAAACGCCTGGGCTTTATGATGATGCCGATTCTCATTGCCCCTGACGACCAAACCCTGCAAGACAGCAGCCATATCATTGACACCCTGGAAATGGCCTACCCGGAGCGCTCTGTTTTCCCTACAACGCCCAAACAAAATCTGGTCTCCTATCTTTTTGAGCTTTTGGCCGACGAGTGGCTGCCCATCATCGCCATGCATACCCGCTGGAACTCCCATGAAAACAAACTCTTTGCGCAAGGCGAATTCGGCCACCGGGCCCTGCCTTTTCTGCCCCGCTTTATGACCAATGCCATCGGCAAGCCCATTGCTAAAAAGATGCAATCCTATTTGCCCGTTTTAGGCATTACGGAAAACACCATGCCAGAAATCGATGCCTGGATGATTGAACTCTTTGGCCAACTCGATGCGCACTTTGCCAAACACAACTTTCTTCTGGGAACCCAGCCATGCCTCGGCGATTTTGCCCTCTACGGTCCGCTCTACGCGCATGTCTGGCGCGATCCAAACTGGCGCAGCAATTTTGAGAGCTACAGCCATCTCAATGCCTGGCGGAAAAGACTTGGCGCACCGCAAGAACTAAGTGGTGATTTCCTAAAAGACGATGCGGTGCCCCAAACCCTTTGGCCCATCTTAGAACGTATGTTCAAGGAACAATTCCCCACCCTCGTCGAAACCGTGCGCCGCATTGACCACTACCTCGATGACAACCCGCGGCCCAAACGCTTTCCACGGGGCTTAGGTAAGCTGGAATTCACCCTGGGCAAGGCGAAGGAACAACGTACAGTCATGACCTTTCAACAATGGATGCTGCAGCGCACTTTAGATTGCTATCAGAAGACCACAGGGGACGAAAAAGAAAGTGTTGACCATTTCTTGCGCGAAGTCGGTGGCCACGAAGCCATGCAAATACAACCCAAATACCGCTTAACGCGCAAAAACTTTCGGGTGCTGCCACAATAAAACCTTATTCTTCTAAGATGGACGTTTTGTAAAGCACTTCGCAGCGTTTACGCAAAGCAAGAAGCAAATTCAACATATTCTTCGCCCTCACCGAATCGATGACAAAATTAGGCAAGATGCCACCAAGCTCCGCATGATTGGTATAGGTTAAAACCGAACCTTTCCCATTTACCCCTGCGCTTATCACCCAATCGCCATGGAGATTTTCAATCCGCACCACACCATCAGGAACAATGGGCTTAGTTCGTGACACCGCTTTAAATTCAGAACGCCAAACCCGCGATGCCCCTTCCCCTTCCGGCCAGGTGGTGGCTTCAAGGAGCATATCCCTATCGCTGACCACCGGCACCGCATTGACCTGGTAGACCAAAGTATAGACGCGGCCCTTGGCCAGAACTTTTTTTTCGAGCACCTGGCTGGTTTTGCAATTAGGCACAAAATGAACTTGATTGGGGATATCGGTTAAGACCTTGGCCACTTCTTCGACACTAAAATCCAAATTAATGATACCACGCAGCTTTGCCGCGCCACTTCCCGGTTCGTCCTGGGAGAAAACCACAATCCCCGCTGCCTTTTCTCGCACTTCCCAAGCTGATGCCGCGCCAGCCCCTGAGGAGAACATCACAAGGACCATAAAAAGCGCCGCCGTAAAAACGGGTCTGATATAGAGAAGATAAGAAGATGTCCATTGAGGCCCCATCTCTGTGGTTTTGCCGAATTCGCGGCAGAAACACAACCGCTCCTGCTTAGGGTTAAAAAAATATTTGATATTCAGGCTTTGCACTTGGAGCAATTTCTGCTTTATGGGCCCGCACATAGGCCTGTTCTCGCAAAAGGATAGGGCAAAACAACCTGCCGGCAAGAATGTCGGCCCAATTGAAAAGAGGACCAACATGTCCCAATATCGATCTGCTCCTGTCGCCTCTACCGAAATGCCCAAGGGCATCCCCTATATTGTCACCAACGAAGCCGCCGAGCGTTTTTCCTTCTACGGCATGAAGGGCATCCTGGTCATCTTCATGACCAAGTATATGATGGATTCGAGCGGCAATCCGGATGTGATGAACGACGAGCAGGCGCGGCAATGGTATCATACCTTTACGTCCGCCGTGTACGGTTTCCCAATTCTGGGTGCTCTGATCGCCGACAGCCTCTTTGGTAAATACCGCACCATCATGTGGCTTTCGGTGGTTTACTGTTTCGGGCACTTTGCGCTGGCCATCGATGAAACCCGTATGGGACTCCTCGTGGGCTTAACGCTTATTTCTATCGGTTCAGGTGGCATTAAACCCTGTGTCTCGGCCCATGTTGGCGATCAATTTGGTAAACTCAACTCGCATCTGCTCGAAAAGGTCTTCGGTTGGTTCTACTTCGCCATTAACTTCGGTGCTTTTCTCTCGACCATGCTCACGCCCTGGCTCCTAGCCAACTATGGTCCTGGATTGGCATTCGGTATTCCCGGCATCCTCATGGCGCTGGCGACGCTTTTCTTCTGGATGGGGCGCAATGTTTTTATACATATTCCCCCAGGCGGCATGGGCTTTCTCAGGGAAACCTTCTCGAAAGAAGGCCTGGGCTCCATTGCCAAGCTTTTTATCATCTACGCCTTCGTCGCCATGTTTTGGGCCCTTTTTGATCAAACCGGCTCGGCCTGGGTACAGCAGGCGGACCGTATGGATCGGCACTTTTTAGGGGTCGAATGGCTGCCTTCACAAATTCAGTCCATTAACCCGATTATGATTATGATTTTTATCCCGCTTTTTAACGGCGTCAAAGCGCTCAAGTGGCCGGGCATCTATCCACTTTTACATAAAGCCTGGCCCTTAACGCCACTACGAAAAATTGGCATTGGTTTTTTCCTGACCGTACCAGCGTTTTTGCTCCCTGCCTGGATTGAAAGCCAACTCGATGCAGGTATAAGTGTCAATATCAGCTTACAACTTTTGGCCTATGTGATGATCACTGCAGCAGAGGTTTTTGTCTCGATCACTTGTCTGGAATTTTCCTATACGCAGGCGCCGAAGAAAATGAAGTCTCTGGTGATGAGTCTCTTTCTTTTGAGCGTATCGCTTGGTAATATTTTTGTGAGTGTCGTCAATGCAGTCATTCAAAACGACGATGGCAGCTCAAAGCTCGCGGGCGCTGACTATTATCTCTTCTTCGCCGGCGCGATGGCGGTGACCGCCGTACTCTTTATCCCTGTGGCCATGTGGTACAAGGAACACACCTATATTCAAGATGACGAAGACGCGGAGCCAAATCCGGAGCCGACGCCGGCCTAACGAGCGCTTTTTTTAACGGTGACTTCGGGGTGGCGTTAACGCGTTTTGCATGGTGATTACCGGCGGCAAGGTATCCACCAATTTGCGCGTGCCACTGGGCTCAACCCGATCGGGCTGCAGCTTATTTTTCTTGGCGTCTTCCGCAGCTTTCCTGGCCATGCCTTCGCGCAAGGTATGCTCATAATAACGGCCAAGGTTGTCGTAATCTCTGCTGGCTAACAAACGAAATGAACTTAAAAATCCCATACCCAATCTCCTTTAACAGTATAAAGTTTAAAAGAGCCAAATGGTGGGACTGCTCCGTGGTTTGTACTTTAAATTATCGTAAGGGCCAGCCAAAAGTTGCCAGAACCTCAATAATTTCTGCAATTTTAAGATCTTAGCCTATGGTTCGTACTCGTAGGCGCCCATGTCGGTCTCACCCATATCGGGATCCAGACTTGGCGCACCATCACCATCTTGAATACGGGCATTGCCGTCTCGATCAAGGGTGCCCAAGACCAAATCATCATTCCCGGCATCGATGGCCGGTGAAGTCTCGTCTAAGGAAAGATTATCCGCTGCCGCATTCACATACAAAGGATCCAACGCCAACACCACAGTGTTATCCGAGTAATCACCACTCTCCAGGATACAATATTGGACATCGGCAGCACCTGTGGTGGCAACAACTTCTGAGCCGGTGTGGTTCCAAAATAACGAATTGTAAATTTTTGTGGTTTCAAGCCCTGGATCAGAGCCAATCGCCTTATTGGTATGAATGGCCTCGCCATCACCATCGGCCCCATTATTTGAAAAAGAACATGAAGCAATCATCGGATAGGAATCATTATTGGCAATCGCACCCCCATCACCGGTGCTCGTATTACGGCTAAAGATACTGTTGTGAATCATCAAAACACTTTCGTTATCGGTCCCGCCGTCGGTACTGTCGTTGAAAATCGCACCACCATCACCATTGGCCTCATTATTAATAAAACTCGTCTGCGCGATCAGGGTCGCGTCACTTGACGGCCAATAATTATAAATCGCACCGCCAGATACATCTGCCTGGTTTCCCATAAACGTACAACCGGTGATGCTCGGTGACCCATGATTATAAATAGCACCACCATGGGCAGTAGCGTTGTTGTTTTCAAAAAGAGTATCGGTCAGCGTTGGCTCTGAAATCTCATTATAAATCGCACCGCCATGACCGGTGCCATCATCGGCAATGCTCATATTGGCGCTAAAGGTACAGGATTCAATCGTCGTATCACTGGCAAAATTATACATGGCGCCGCCCTGCTTGGCTTGATTGTTGGTAAAAGTAATATTCTTTAGGGTTGGCCAATCCGAATAAATATAAATACCTCCGCCCTGGCCACGGGCGTCCGAATCGTTGGCATAACCATCCCGCACCGTAAACCCGTCAAGCACAGAGCTTTCATTAATCAATTGGCCATCCGCGGTGATCACGACATGATATACATTGTCGGTGCTCTCGCTTGCTGTGCCAATATCGCCACTTAAGATCGTTTCATAAGTGCTCACGTCGCGCATTGAAAGCTGGTGTTCACAACCACGAAACCCACCATAAATTTCGATGTTGTTGCGTAAGACAAAGCTCGCATCGCGACCACTGCCATCATCTTCCGGCTTATAGGTGCCCTCTACCACCCAAACACTTTGATTCGCCGCCATATCTTCTAAGACTTCATAAAGATTATTGTAGGCCTTGGCCCAGGATGTACCATCCCCGCCATCGGCTGCAGCCGCATCGACAAAGACCGTGTCCGGCGGCAACGCACTCGCAGCCACCGTGTTATCGCAACGACAGGCGTAAGAGCCGGTTGTATCCACGCAGAAACTATCGTCCTGGCAAGCATGGCTACCTTCCGCACACTCATCAACATTTTCACAGGTCGGCGCGCTGCCGGTCCATTCCCAGGTATCGCCACAGGTGCGGGTGGCACTGCCATCACTTAATGCGTAGCCTTCTTCGCCGGCGTAGATCGCCACCTTACCTCCCGCATTGTCCACCACGTTGACCGTGCCGTTGGCAGGTGCGCTTAATGCTTCACAAACGCTCTCTTCGCAGTTTAAACCATCCCCATGATATCCGCTTGGGCAAGTGCAGGTATAATCGCCGTCCGTATTGGCGCAGGTCGCCAGGTCGTCACAATTATCACTGCCATCGCTGCACTCATCAATATCGGTGCAATCACTGCCACTGCTTAAACCATCCCCTGCATAACCGGAGGGACAGGCACAAGTGTAATTGCCGGAAGTGTTGGTGCAGGTCGCCGTGCTCACACAAGCGTCGGTTTCCAAAGTGCACTCATCGATATCCACGCAAGCATCGTCGCTTAGCTCAAAACCGTTGTCGCAAGCACAGGCAAAGGAACCTGCGGTGTTTTGACAGTGAAGTTCGGCTGCACAGTCATCGGTCTCTAAGGTACACTCATCGATATCCACACAAGCATCATCCACAAGTTCATAGCCACTCGCACAGGTACAGGTATAAGAGCCCTCCGTATTGGCGCAGGTTGCATCTTCAGGACAAGGTGAAGTGTCCCGGGCACATTCGTCAATATCCATACATTCCCCATCCGTATTCATGCCATAACCGAGCTCACAAAGATCGCCCTCCGCGGCGCAGGCTAAGGCATCTGGATCACAGCCAAATTCACAAGCCACAGTGGTCTCCGTATAAACACATACATCGTTTTCGCAGACTCCTGTTTCGCCATGGCTTTGCAACTCTGTGGAAGAGAGGCAGGAGTTGGCTGGTGGCGCATCACACACCCGACAAGTCGAACCCATCCCCGCAACGGTGGCCTGTTTGCATTGCGTTAAGCAGAGCAAAGCCAGGGCAAGCATGAAGGTCATCATCGGTCTGAAAAGGTTTTCCTGGGATCGATAACTATCCATTATCCAAATCCTCCCGGCACAACATCAGATCCAACGCATGAACTATTTATCCAACAATATTAAACGCTTTAAGTATTACTGAAAGCATCCCATCCGTGCCGAAGCTTTTAAAAAAGACCAAACCATTTTAACAACTTGTCATGTTCAAAAAGCCTAACAGTTCTCTTCTGAGAACACCAAGATAGGAACGAAGCACAACAGACAAATCGCACCTTAAAACATCCTATCTTGCTGATTTTATTTGGCTTACATACGGAAAAGCCAAGACAGGAGAAATATACTCTATGCAGCATAGGATAAGATACACACCTATATTCAATTAAAGACGAAAGAGATGCAGAGTCTAATACAAAGCCAGCACCGCTCTAGAACAGATTCTGTTCGTGATAACTTGTTGCCAATAAAAAAAAAATTAAATAAAGAGTAATGTCATCATGGAAAGCATTGAAGACAAAGCGGGCCTCTTGCTTGAAAATATTGTATTCAAAAGTCATGACCGCACCTCTTTAAAGGCACAAAACAAAGAGGCTATTCTTAAGTTTAGTCGTTGGTTTAATGAGCTTTCCACCACCGACAAAAACAGGGCTGTGGCGGCGGTTGAATCAATATCTACGAGAGATATCGACCTTAGGGCCTTTGTTTTAACATTCTGCTTACGCCAAACATCACAGGCAACGTATTATTCCCAGATTATGGACCTGTGCCTGGATCTAACCTTAGATTTACATTCTCGTTGGTATCTTTATTGGCAGGCCATTTATTATAAATTTACTCGTAAACTGCAGGGTGACATTACAACCGATGATACCGATGCTTACACATCCATTCTGAAAACATTTTTACAAAACTTTCATCTTCCAGAAAAGCCTTGCCCTGACAATGTCAGGACAAAGGACTACGTCATCGTGCTGACAAATCAGTTTCTAGCCCTCCAGCATGCGCCGACCTATATAACCCTGGAAATTTGTGACACACTCGTAAAACAGCTTGGAAAAAAAGTGTTCTTGATTAACGCGGCTTCTATGGCCCGTGAGAAGGACGAACAAATCACCGTATTCGACCCCCATGCTGCCACCTGTCTGGATTACTATAGCGCTGACGGTACAAATAAAAAGATCAAATTGACCCTGGATAACATCAGCCAGTGGACAACCGATAGAAATGGTGTTTTCGTTGAGCACAAAGAGATGCAATACCCATTTTATCAAATTAAGGATATCTTTAATCAAGAAGAAATGCAAAACCTCCTGCAAGTGGTTATAAACCAACCTCCTGAACTTATCGTGGCCATTGGAGACTCTAATCCCTGTGCCGATCTCTTCGCCCACCATGTTCCAACAGCTGTATTTCCATGCGGGTATTCATTGCCTCAGTGTCGTAAT
>JASMKV010000014.1 GCA_030749035.1 Myxococcota bacterium
TAGGGAAACTTCGGATTCCTCGTCGGCAGACTCTTGTTCAGCATCATCGCCCTCATCCGTATCGGTATCGGTATCGGTTTCGGTATCTGTGTCCGTGTCAGTATCTGTATCTGTATCTGTATCGGTTTCGGTATCTGTTTCGGTATCCGTATCTGTTTCGGTGTCGGTATCGGTGTCTGTTTCGGTATCGGTGTCGGTATCTATATCGCCTTCATCTTCGACCAATTCATCCTGATCCTGGCCGGAAAAGTCTTCATCACATTGTCCAGTGGCAATCGTACACACAAACCCATCGGCACATTCCGCATCGGACTGACAGCCCACAACCAATTTGGGCTTGGGCCGACAGGAGCCAGCAGAGTTCCCCATGGCAAAAAGCCCGAGAACAAAAACCAAAAGTGTTCTGTTTAAAATTTGCGGCATCTGACAAAACTCCCTAACCACCAAAAAAATTCATTGGCCTATGGCCAAAAGGTTAGGGGGTGAGCGGGTGCTCAAACCAATGTATCGGCGAAAGCGCCATTTCTGTTGTTTTTATTCGCCCCTTAAAGCTCGAAAGATCTCATGAATTCAGCTATCATTTCAATGACTTAAGATGTTGCGTCTATCTTTTTCTCTTTTGCATTTTCTTTGATCTCTTTTTGCACAAAAGCCTTTGCAAAAGTCTCCCAGCCATGGCTTGAAGGGCAGCCCATGGTGACCAATCCAGACAGTACCTTTCACGCCGCGCGCCTGCGTCCCATTGCCCAACTGGCGCTGCCCATCGTCGGTGGCATGGCCAGTCAGAACGTCTTAAATCTGGTGGACACGGCCATGGTGGGCACCTTAGGCGATGCGGCTCTGGCTGCGGTCGGGGCGGGCGGATTTGTGAATTTCGCTTCGGTGGCCATGCTCATGGGTTTAAGCTCAGGTGTGCAAGCGATGGTGGCCAGGCGCAAAGGCGCCGGCAACACCCAAGACATGGCGGTCATTTTAAACGGCGCCATGCTTGTTGCCGTCCTCTTTGCCATCCCATGGAGCGCCATACTGATTCACTTCATGCCCGACATCTTTGCACTTTTGAACCCGGATGCGACTGTTGTCCAGGAAGGCAGCAACTATTTGCAGCTCAGACTCATTGGTGTCACTGCCGTCGGCATCAACTTTTCTTTTCGTGGTTATTGGAATGGTATTAATCGCTCCGCCATCTACATGCGCACCCTCATCATCATGCATGCCTCCAATATTCTTTTAAACTGGTTACTGATTTTTGGGAAATTGGGTTTCCCCGAAATGGGAACCGCTGGCGCTGGTTTAGCCAGTGCCATTTCCACCTATATCGGTGTTGCCAACTATCTCTACCTGGGTCGTCGACACGCGGGTGAATATGGTTTCTTAAAACGCCTGCCCCGCATGGCCACCATCAAAACCCTGCTGCGCCTCTCCCTGCCCTTTGGCACTCAGCAAACTCTTTTTGCTGCGGGGCATACGCTGCTTTTTTGGATTTTGGGTCAGGTTGGCACACGCGAAACCGCCGCCGCTGCAGTGCTCATCCCCATCATGCTCATTGCTATTCTTCCGGGTCTCGCCCTTGGCATGTCCGCCGCCACTTTGGTCGGCCAGGCTCTTGGACGCAAAGATCCAGAAGATGCCAAACGCTGGGCCTGGGATGTGGTTAAGATTTCCTTGATCGCTCTGGGCATCCTCGGACTGCCGATGCTCCTTGTGCCCAATTTTTTCTTAAGCTTCTTTCTGCATAATCCAGAGACCATGGCCATTGCCCGAGTGCCCCTCATGGCTTTTGCCTGCTGGATTTTGTTTGATGCGATTGGCTTGGTGCTTATGCATGCGCACCTTGGCGCTGGTGATGCCAAGACTTCCATGAAAGTCACGATTGGTTGCCAATGGATTTTCTTTTTACCTCTGGCCTATCTCATCGGTCCGGTATTGGGCTTTGGCATCTTAGGCGTATGGATCGTCCAGGGTATTTACCGTGGTGTCCAAACCCTCTTCTTTGTTTGGCTCTGGCGTAAAGGTGATTGGCAAGCGATTAAAGTTTAAGCTTATCTCAGCATATAGGTTTCACGACGGGCCGATTCGCGCAGACGTCCTTTTAATATTTTGTGACGCGCATAACCAAAACCAAGAGAGCTGGCGACACAACCTATGGCTGCCGGTACGAAGGCTAAAGCGGCCCCGGGCACAGTCACCGCCGCCGTAATCGCCGCCGCGCCAAAAAAGGATGACGCATACTTGCCCGCACTGGCCACCTTGGCCTTGGTGGGCACCACATGAGAAGGCGTCTGTAAATCTTTAAAGAGTTTATAGCCATCACGTACCGCCCCGAAGCTCGCCAACACCGGCACACTCGCACTCATGGCCGAGCCAACACCACCGACAGCCGGAACGATGGTCTGGCCTAAAGTCTTCACAATAGGCGTTGTCGCCGCCAGACCCATGCCGGCAACCGAAAGTCGCTCTATGGCTTGCTGGTAGGGATCGGAGGCTAAAAGTTCATTCCATTTTTGCAGAACTTCATTTTTGAGTGCGCCTTGAGTTTTCTTATCGAAAGAGCGAAAAATATAAGAATTTAAACGCTGACATTCGATATCCAGATCAACATAAGCTTCCGCCAAGGCATGCTCATCCACACTGTCTGGATCTTTAACATGGTCATAAAAAAGCTCAGAGTAGGCTTGTGCTTTTTCAACCAATTTTTCCCGGTCTGGATAGGACTCATATTTTTCTTCGAAAGTTTTGCCGATCTCTGGATCATCCTTGGCTTTAGAAAACCAATGCTGCATCGCCATCGACGTGCTCACCGCCGTTTCATTATGACGCTTTTGATGCAGATACATGCCCACCGCCACCGCCGGCAAAAAACCAATATAGGCCGCCGCTGTGCCCACCGCCAGGGTCGTCGCATCCACCCCGGTCACCTCAGACATTTTCACCGCAATGTTCGCGTAGTCATGGCCGGTGTGACTTGCTTCCAGCAATTCGCCATGGGTCATTTGCGCCGCGCTTAGTGGATATAAACAGTGCGTCGCATGACTCGCCATACCCATAGACATGATTGTATAACCAAGGACGGGCCTTTTATCTGCGACTTTATTCCCTGCTAAGTAAGCCAGTGAACACATCCCAAGTTCCGCCAAAGGTCCGGCCATAGAAAGCCAGGCGTCAGCGCCGTCTTCGCCCATATGCTCACCGAGTTCATTGGGATGGGCGTGGCTCGTTGAAAATCTGGCATACCCAAGTACGCCATCGCCTTGCGTATGGGGTCTCGAAACCCAATCGAGCAAAGCATCAATTTTGCCTTCCGGGGTAGAGGCATCGCCAATATGGTGGGATTCATCAAAGGCATGCACCTCCCATGTGGGCTCATGTCCATGATCGTAATCATGGGTGAGTTCACCGCCTAAAAGAACATGCCCCCAATACTCGTGAACATAAGTCGACACGCCCGTGGTTAGCCCCATATAGCCTAAGACACCCCCTGCACCGATAGCATAAGGCAAACGACGTCCTGCTTTTGCATCACGCCGATTGGTGCGCATCGAACCTTCAACCACCGACGCATTGGCGCTCTCCTGGGCCATATGCTGGAGATATTCGCGGGCAGCATTGTCGCCTTCTTGAATCTCCGCGGTTTGGCGACGCTTGGTTTGCGCGTCTTTGGCCGTATTGCTTTGAGGTACCGGTGGCGCTGGCGCTGTCTCTCGTCTGGCCGCATTCTTCTGCAGCGCCTCTTCGACACGTGCAATGGTTTTTGGATCGGGCTCGACACCCTTGATGGTGGATTTGGCGTCTACGGGAAGCTCTGGAACAACCTTGGCTGGTTCAGCGGGCGCTTTGGTTGATTTTTCAGAACGTAATTTCATTGCGGGGGCCTTTTTATCTTACACAGCGCCTGGTGAAGACATCTGTGCTCTTATTATACAGCTTCGGCAAGGATTTTGGTAAGTTGTGTGGCAAATTCCTGCGCTAAATCCGCCGGCAAGGCGATACGCGAGTGGACCTTCACGTCACCAGCCTTTAAGTTGTCGATTTCATTGGGCAAAAGTGGAGGGACATGGGCAAAATCGAGGACCACCTGCTTGTCGTCCAATCTTAAACGAAAAAGATTGGCCGGTTTCGCCAAAAGCCCAAGATCGGCAGCCAGCAGTTCATCTTCAGAGATTGGTGTGGTTTTGGTATCGGCCATGCGCTTTCTCCTTAAAGTCCGTGAGCCCCCACTCTATTGAGGAGCGCGCTGCGATGCAACTTATTCCCGCCCTCTTCTATGGGGCTTTGACAAACATCCCATGGGCCAAAAATTCAGGGCTACTGCCTTGTGACCAGCCCATGAAAAAAGTGTCAGCATCAATATGGGTTATCGCCGGTACATAGGGCGCCGCATTCACGACGCCGCTGACCTCAGCAGCAAAACCAAGCTCCGGGTTGCCCACCTCATCCCAGGAAAAGAAGCGGTAATGTACCCTGTTTTTGAGACCCGAGATGATTTCAAACCAGACCAGAAGACCCGCATTCTCCCCAAGGGCCATGGCCGGGCTATGCGCATGGCCCGTTGTGCCATCGACACGTAAGGCCTGCGACTGATCTTCTGCCTTTTGCAGATAAATTTGTGTGCCACTGGTCGTCTGTAGATGAAAGGCCACAAAGCCATGGTCACCACCAGGCACCCAACCCACAACCGGCAAGCCCGCATCGCCACTTAACTGGGTCACATGCACAACATGGTTACCAAAATCACTTGCAGGGTTACGGCTAAAAGCAATTTGGCTGCTGTCCCAATTCTCACTA
>JASMKV010000015.1 GCA_030749035.1 Myxococcota bacterium
CGGTGTGGCGGTTGTTTCATCATCCAAAGTCTTACTCGATGGGATTCGGAATTTTGCCTGGAAAGATGTTTTTCTTCGGTATCGCGATGTTTTTGCCACATCGGTTGATGTGGTGATTTTTGGCCATGGTCTTTATGTTCAATGTTTAGCGCCTTTTATTGGCATAACTGGACGATGTCTTTTGCTGGAATGCGATGTTGAGCACTTCGGACAATCGAGTCGTCAACGTTTGGAAGAGACAGATCAACTTGTGGCGCAACACATTGGCTCCATTCGAACCCCGCAAGATCTTTCACCATTGCCGCTGCTGGGCATTCCAGGCTGGCATGAGGAGAACGAAAACAGCCATTTTTATGAAAATCGGGATTATTTTCGTCCGGGGCGACAGAAAGATGCTTGAGTTGATTGCAATTACCGACGGGTTATTTTCTAATTGGCTTTGGGGTTAAAGTAAAAAGAGGTTTGTGATGGCCATAGAAAATGTCGGTAAATTTATGAGCATTGTTGCGGAAAACGAAGAGATTCAAGAAAGAATGATGGAGCTTTTGCAGGAAGGCTCAAAAATGCAGGCATTGATTGTTTTGGCGAAGGAATATGGTTACGACTTTGATGCGAAAGAGGCTTTGACTTGGGGTAAAGCGGTCGGCTCGAATGAGGATGGCGAGTTAGTGGATGAGGAATTAGAGCTGGTTGCGGGGGGCGCAGGTCTTTCGTTTAACGATGCGCCACTCTCGTTGTTTTTTGAGCATGTGCCCAATGTTCAGGATATGATTAAGACAGGGCCGTAGGGCGTAAGCTTGGGTGTGGCTTTGCCCTTTCTGATAAGAGAACATGGGTTTTGACGGGGCTGGTTTTTGTGGCTTTGTTGGATAGGCAGGTGGTGTGTTTCTTCTATTTTCGATGCTTTGTTCTAACTCCAAAAGCAAGGGAAGATATTCGGGATCGATCTGGCAACCGTTCATGACAAAAAGACCAAGCATAGGGGAAAACAAATAGAGGTGGGGGCTGTGTTTGTGCATGGAATACTCCTTGGTAACCCGGCCAACTCAAAATGAGTTCCGTGGTTTTGCGTCCCTGCTTCGCAACAGGTATGCCGTTTCGAGAGAACAAAGTTTATTCTTATGCGATTCTATTTTATGGCGTGTACCACCACCGACTCAGGTTGATGATGCTTATTTAAAAGAGTAAGTGGATTTACTCTTTTTCGCCGTGATGTAGATCACAAACGGGTCTTTAAATGTGTTTTTACAATAGATAAAGCTTGCGTGAGTTTACCTTCGGGCAGGGCGCTAAAACAGAGTCGGGCAAAACACTCAAAATCTTTACCGAAAACAGACCCTCTTGCCAGGGTGACGCCATCATCAAGTAAGCGCAGCAAAAGATCATCAAGCTCTTTTTTGGAGGTTAATTGTTGCCGTAAATCTAAGAAAAGATAATAGGCGGCATCTGAGACTCTAAATGGAATAATATCTTTGAGCGCACTTACGCTTAAATCACGTAAACTTTTATATTGTTGACGCATTTCATTTAAATACAAAGGACTTGTTTGTAATGCGGCGATGGCCATTTTTTGCCCGCTGACAGGGGCTTGGTAGCAATGATGGGTACGCATTTTGTGTATGGCCTGGCGAGAATTCTCGTGACCTAACACATAGCCAATGCGATGGCCTGCCATGGCATAGCTTTTCGAAAAAGAGCAAAAGCGAAATGTTTGTTTCTGAATGCACTCTAATGGATGCTCAGAAGAATAAACATTGGGGATCTGTGAACTCTCTCCATAAAGAAGATCTCGGTATGCTTCATCGACCAAGAGCCAGAGTTGATGTTTTGCGACGAATTCGGCCAGGGTTTTGAGGTAGGTGTCATTGAGGACAAAACCAGCCGGATTGTTCGGCTGAGAAAAATAGAGGCCTTTGGTTTTGGGGCTAAGATGGGCTTCTAAGTTCTTGAGCAATGCGTTTGGATGTTTATCGGGCCAGCCATTTTCACTGATGGGAACCTGGACGGGTTTAAGGTGTGCCGAGCTTAAAATGCCAAAAATAAGCGGCCAGGAAGGGGTGATGACGAGGACTTCTTCGGTAGGTGAAAAGAGCGCGTGGCTAAGCATATTCAGTCCACCCGTGATCCCGGTGGTGACAAAAACGTTCTCATATGCGGTTTCATGTTTGCCAGCAATGGCTTCTCGCAGTTCAGGCAGGCCAGGCACGGGGGCGTAGACATGGGTTTGTAGGTCGTGTTGATCGACCGCTTCAAGAGCTTCTTTTGGGGGCAAGAGATAAGAATCCCCAAGGTGCAGTGGCAGGAGTTTTCCCGTTTCTTTTAACTCCGCCATACGACTGGCAAAATCAGCAAAAGTACCGCCTTTAATCTCTTTAAGGCTTGCAGAGAGTTCGGGGAAATTGGGCATCGGTTGACGCTAACCGATCCATTTGCCGTGGGCAAGAGGCGGAGCAATTCAAAAGAAGAGCAGCGTCTTGACCCTGCCTTATAACGTGCTAAGGAAGCCCTTGAGTTG
>JASMKV010000016.1 GCA_030749035.1 Myxococcota bacterium
CTCTATGGCGTGCCTATCCCCAGCGATGTCTATTATATTGATTCATTACCAGTACATCAAAACTTTTCAGACGTTTTCATGGTGGTGATGGCCTCGCTTTTGATGATATGGAACTTTTCAGTTTTCCCAGCTTTGCGCGGAGCAAGCCTGGCACCGGTAGAGGGTTTACGTGAGTGAGTGTTTATTAGAGATCCGTGGTGTGCATAAGGCCTTTCAAAAAGGCAATGAGCATATCAATGTGTTGACCGGCGCCGACCTGCAGATTCAGCGCGGTGACGCCTTGTCTATCGTTGGCGCATCAGGCGCAGGCAAGAGTACGCTTTTGCATATCATGGGCACTTTGGACATGCCCGACCAAGGTGAGGTCTTTTACGAGGAAAAGAACCTTTGTGCGATGTCTTCACCGGCACTTGCGGATTTTCGCAATCAGCATTTAGGTTTCGTCTTTCAGTTCCACCATCTTCTGCCAGAATTCTCAGCTTTAGAGAATGTGATGATGCCGGCTTTGATTCGCCGCATGAGTCGTCAAGAGGCGCAGGATAAGGCGAGCGCCATCTTGCACGAGGTCGGCTTGGGCGAGCGATTGACGCATAAGCCTGGAGAGCTTTCCGGCGGTGAGCAACAGCGGGTTGCACTGGCACGGGCACTCATTTTGAACCCACCTTTGCTTTTGGCCGATGAAGTGACCGGTAACCTGGATCAGAAAACGGGTGATGAGATCCATAAGCTTTTGGTCGATTTGAACGAGCAAAAGGGGATCACCATCGTTGTTGTGACCCACAACAGTGCGCTGGCGAGCAGCATGCAACGCCAAATTGTTTTACAGGAAGGCCTTCTTGTGGAGGTTGGTGCTTAGGCGATGCGACCCAACTTACATTGTTTAGGGATTCGATTGAGTACGGCGCTCTTGTGCTTTGTGCTCTTTCCCCTTTTTGGACCAGGCACGAGCCATGCCGCTAAGGCGGAGCTTTCTGAAAGCGTGCTTGCCAAGATAAGTGTGGAGGGACTCAAGCGGGTGCAGGAAGATGCAGCTTTACGAGGGGTACGCCTTAAATTGGGTGATGTGGTCTCGCGCGAGTCAACACGAATGCTTTTAGGTGATGTTTGGGATACCGGCTTTTTTAAGGATGTTCGCATTGAGCAGGAACTTAAAGATGACGGTGTGCATCTCTATGTCGTCGTGAAGGAAAAGCCTTCTGTCAAAACGGTGAAGTATGAAGGCTATAAAGAATTATCGAAGGAAGACATCAAAGGTGTGGTTGATGTGAAACCCTTCACGATTCTTAACGCCAAACTGCTCAAACAAAATGCGACAAAAATCCGCAATTTGGCTGTCGAAAAGGGTTATTTCTTAGCGGATGTCGATTTTAAAGTTGAAACGAATAAAGAAGGCGATGATTGGGTTGACGTTGTTTTTGTGATTCATGAAAACGACAAGGTGATGGTGCGTCAGATCACCTTCATCGGCAATGAAAACTTGAGTGATGACGAACTCAAGAATTCGATTCAGACGCGGGAGGGTGGGGTCTTGTCATGGTTTACCCAGGCGGGCACCTACAACGAAGAGTTCTTTCAAGCAGACATCTATCGCTTGCAGGCGCTTTATTATGACCAGGGTTTCGTCACCGTCAATATTGCTCAGCCGCGCGCCAGTATATCAAGCGACCGACGCCATATCTATTTGACGATTGAAATCACAGAGGGGGAGCGCTACCGCATTGGTGATATTGGTTTCAGTGGTGATGTTGAGCTTCGCGATGACGCATCAGAAATGATTGTTGACGAAAAACGCTTAAGGAAAAAGCTGAGCGTTGAAGCCGAGGAATATTTTAATCGCACCAAGCTCTTTGGGGATATCCAAAAAATCACCAGTGTGTATCAAGATCAAGGTTATGCTTACGCGAATGTGACACCCAATTCACGTATCGACAAGGAAAACAACCGGGTGCATTTGGACCTGAATATTGATCGTGGGAATCTGGTCTATTTTGGTCGGATCGAAGTTTTGGGCAACACGCGAACCCGCGACAAGGTGATTCGCCGCGAAATGCGGGTGGTGGAGGGCGACAAATACAACGCGTCTAAGCTTAACGCCTCGCGCGCACGTATCTTTCAGCTGGGGTATTTTGAGAATGTGAACGTGACGACCGAACGTGGAAACGCCGAAGATGTGGTCGACGTGAAGGTTGAGGTGAGTGAGAAATCAACCGGTACTTTTCAAATCGGCGCTGGGTTTTCAAGCGTCGAAAACTTTATTGCCACAGCGCAGATTTCACAGAATAATTTCCTTGGGCGCGGCCAGTTGCTTTCGGTCTCAGCGCAGTTATCCTTTGGTGAGTTTGGCCGGCAGCTGGCTTACCTGCAATTCCAGGAGCCTTACTTCTACGACACACTTTGGTCTTTTGGTTTTAACGCCTATATCACCCAGCGTTATTATCGGGACTTCCAGCGTAACGCCAAAGGGTTCTCGCCCAGCTTTGGCTATCCGATCACACCCGACTTGCGTTTGAATGGTGGTTATACCTTAGAGGAAATTCAGATTTCGACCGACCTACAGGCAAACAACAGTGGTCCTGCACTTTATAATCTGAATCGGGGCGGTCTTAACTCAGCGGTGAATATGAATTTGAGTTACGACACGCGCGACAATCGACTCTTTCCGACCAAAGGCCAGTACCACGTGTTGAGTGCTGAGGTCTCGGATGCGGCGATTATGGCCGATGCGGAAATGGCCTATCGGCGTTTTCGTTTATCGATGCGTTATTATCATCCGATTGTTTGGGACTTTGTGCTTAAGCTCAACTCCTCCTTCGGGCTCATTTATGGTGGCGATTATGGCGTGCCTATTTCAGAGCGCTTTTTTCCTGGCGGTATCTTTTCGGTGCGTGGCTTCGAACCCCGCGGCTTAGGGCCGACCATGCCGGTGCTCAATAAGAATGATCCCTATGGGCCGACCAGTGATTTTACGGTGGGCGGAAACAAAGAAGCCATTTTTAATCTGGAAATAGAGTTTCCAATTCTGGCTGCGGCGGGGATTAAAGGTGTGCTTTTT
>JASMKV010000017.1 GCA_030749035.1 Myxococcota bacterium
GGGCGATGAAATTCGGATCCAAATGCCCGAAGGTCGTCGTACTTAAGGCCCGATAAATCTCCGGATAGACGGGTGAAGGGCCAGGCCCTAAGAGCAAGACCTCATCGATGGATTCAAGGCGATTAGCTGGCATGGGCGTCCCGTCGCATATCCAAAATCTTCGCAAAAGAACGGGTTCTAAATTCATCTAAACTCAAACCCGTCTCTAAAGCTTCTTCTACCGAGATGGCGCCGCAGTTCATGCCGCGCAAAAAGTAATTCAGCAGCCCCTGGCCGGTGGCCGCATCGTCAAACACATCGCCCACCAGTGTGGCTTGTGCCGCTTTGTCCATAAAGGATTTAAGACGCAGCAAATTTTGCTCCAGGCCTTTGAGGAAAAAGTAATAGACGCTTGAGTAACGCACGGGCACCTGGCCTGGGTGTAAATCCCAGCCCTGGTAATAGGCATGGCGCAAAGAATGGTTGATATGCTTTTGCGAAAGCCTCCAGGCACGATGCACCACGTCCTGGTTTTCGGCCTCCTGCTCAGCGCTTAAATCCCCCTCTTTGGCGCTATGCGGGCCGACAGGCATAATATTGGTGGCGCCGTTGGAGAGAAAAATACCCGTGTTCCCATAAGCCACCTTCATCATATGCAGGGCAAAATCACAGGCGGGATGATCCATCTCCTGATACTCGGCGGTGATCTGACAAAGGGCCGTATAGTCGTAGGTGCCAAAGTGGGCGCCAATGCAGCGACCTTTGGCCGCTTTAAGCAGAGGCGGCAACATGGATTGACCGTTGGGCCCCATGATGGCTTGCGTCGTTTCGATCATGATTTCAAGTTTCAAGGTACCGTGGGCAAGACCATTGTTGTCTTCTAAATATTCGAAAGCTTCAACCAGCGCTGCGACTTCTTGTGGCCAGGAGACTTTGGGCAGGGTGACGACAAAGTTATCCGGCAGCTTGCCGCCGCTTTCACTCAAAACGGTGGAAATAAAAATATCCATCGAACGCAGGGAGCGTTTTTTAAGTTGTTCGTTAAAAGGCTTGATACGGATACCGATAAAAGGCGGCAGGGTGTTTTCCTGCATGCCTTTGACCACCTCTTTGGCGGTATGCTCCGCATCCCCGTCCTCTTCCTCATCGGGGCGGTTACCGTAACCATCTTCAAAATCGATACGAAAATCTTCCACCGCTTCTTTTTGCAATTTGTCGCACATGCGATGATAGACCGAATGGGCCAACCAAAGTTCGGGATCTTTGGTCTTAAAACCTTCACTCTCGTGGGCAATGTTTTTATCGAGCACAGCAATTTTATCCGCATCATGGGGCATGGATTCGTGACCAGGCCAATGCATGGCTTTGGCGAAGGCACAAAAGTTGGGCGCGTAGGTCTGGACCGCTTTTTGCGAAAGCTCGCCAATACGTACCGCTGTATTGCTTTTAAACAACTGGGCACCACCATAAATTGTATGTACCGCTTGGCGGTCATGGGGTTCGCCCGGGTAATGGGAGGTGAAGGCCTCGTTGCTCAGTGCTAAGCCTTTTAAAAGTTTATCCATTTCATTGCTTTTGATGCTCATGGTCATGGCTGTATGCTCCTTTTTTTTTAAGATCCTCGATAGGTTGAGTAACCAAAGGGATTTAAAAGTAGAGGGACGTGATGGTGGCGCTCTACATCTAAAATTGTAAAGGTGATGCTCACGCTCGGATAAAAATGCTCGACCTCTTGTTTTTCAAAATAGCTGCCGGTGGCAAAGGTCAGACGGTAGTTGCACGCTTCTAAGCTTTGACCTTCGGGCAAGAAAGCAGGGACGCGTCCATCGTCGTTGGTTTGGTGGCTGCCCAGGGCGAGCCAATTGTCGCCATCGGCTTTTTCCAGGGTCACTTCGACGTTGGGGGCGGGCAGGCCCAAGGTGGTGTCTAAAATATGGGTTGAGAGATTTGCCATTATATCTTCTCCAGTCTGATTTTGGTGATTTTTGCGTGTTCGTTGGCGGCGTTGTGCATTTCTTCGTTGCGCTCGTTGGGCAGGCGGGCCTCAAGCAGGCCAAGCATCTCTGCAGCACTCTTACCGGTGGCGCAGACAAGAAAAACAAAACCAAATTTATCATCGTAGGCTGCGTTGCCTTTTGCCAATTTGGCGATGACTTCTTCATCCGCAGAATCCATACCCGCCTGTTCGCCGGCGGACCAATCGGCGGTG
>JASMKV010000018.1 GCA_030749035.1 Myxococcota bacterium
TTAACCCACACAGAGCTTCATATACTTTTTCACCCACACCGGCATTTGCGCCATGAGATGGGCGTGGGGATCAACGCCGCAGTGGGTGCGACCATTTTCGCCACGAAAATAGGCTTTGACCTGCCAGGCCGCTGCCGCCGAAAGCTCACGGTCACCAATGGCCACCGCATGGATATGCTTGCCTTGACTGCGTTCACGGATCCAAGCGGCAAAGCCGTGTTCCCGTAATGCCTTGATGAGGGCATCTTGTTTGCGCTTGTCTTGCGGACAGGCCAAGTCGACAGTGCCGCCTGCCTTGTGAGGATGTGCGCCATTTTCAATGTCTTGAAGATAAGAACCCTTTAAAATGCGCAGACGAATATTACGCGGCAAACTCAAGCGTAAAGCACGCAACATAATGGTGGTGCGTACGCTCACCTTTTGCCCATCAAGAACCATACGGTCATAATCGTGTATGGGTTCATCGCCATAAAGGATACGGTCTCTGATGATTTGCGCAACATGGGCCATCCAATCCGCATCGCTCATGTTCTCTTGCGCGCAGATTTTTTCCAGGCCTTGTGGCGTTAAATCAAGCTTTTGTGCTTTGCTCCAAGCCAGGAAAGCATCAAGGCTTGCTCGGTCAACTCGGGTCTGTGGCGCTTGACCATGGTGCGAAACACCCAAGATGATTTGGACCAATTTAAGGTCGTCGACCTGATGACCAATTTGCAGCAAAATCGCACATGCCTTCTTACTTCTGGTATCGAGTTTACTCCAGGCCTTGGGGCCCAAACCAAGTCGTGCTTCTTCACCGCGAACAAAACGCACATAGGCCGCCGCCACTCTGGGTCCAATCGATATGCGGCTGGAGAATCCGCGTTCGAGTTTAAAGCGCTGTAGGCCTTTGTTGCACAAAGGGTAGCCGGCCGCTTTGAGCGCATTGGCCAAAGCCGTACATTCTTTTTCCGAGACACGGATCTGATTTTGCGCGACTGCAGGCATAGGGCATTTCGCAAAATGCAAGAGGGCGCGGATGCCAGGCAAATCCATGGCAAGATTCAGGGCACGATAGATGGCCAGCGCACGTCGAGGTTCCTGAGAGATGATATCGGTCCGTTGCCGAAAATCGGTCAGAAGTGGCCGTGAAAGGCTTTTCGAGACACTGGAGCTCGATGAAAGTGGAATAAGTTGCCGCATGAGTTCTTCTCATTATGCTTATCGCGGTTGTGGGGTCTTTGTTGCTTCAAAAAAAGGCTAAAAACACCTTAGATATCAGGACATTGAAAGGTCAAGGTCGGCATAGCAAGCCAGTGCGTCCGGATCGACAAGGGCATCGATATTCTTAGGCTTGGTGCCTGCGAGCATATTCAGCACGGCCAATTCAACTTTTTTGCCGCTTAAGGTATAAGGGATCTTGTCCACCGGCATGATGATGGCTGGAACGTGCCTGGGGCTGGCGCCCTGACGGATGGTCCGACGGATTTGGGCATCAAGTTCCGGATTCCAGGTTTGGTTGTTGGACAGTTTCACAAAGAGCACAATGCGCACATCGCCCTCATGGGGTTGGCCGACAACAATGCTGTCTTCAACTTCTCGCATGCTTTCAACCAGTCGATAGATTTCTGCCGTGCCGATGCGCACGCCACCAGGATTCAGTGTGGCATCGGATCGGCCATAGACGACAATGCCGCCGCAATCACCTTGGCTTCCGGTGAGTTCAATATAGTCACCGTGGAACCAGGTTCCTGCTTGCTTAGAAAAATAGGCACGCTGATATTTTTGTTGGTTTTCATCGTTCCAAAAGTAAATCGGCATCGACACAAAGGGCGTGCGACAAACCAGCTCGCCTTTTTCCTGGGTGACCGCTTCGTGCTTTTCGTTGTAGGCCACCACATCCATGCCCAAACCAAGGCATTGGATTTCACCACGGTAGACCGGTAGAAGAGGATTGCCCAACATGAAGCAGGAGATGATGTCGGTGCCGCCACTGATGGAAGAAACCTGTAGGTCTTTTTTCACCTGCGCATAAATCCAGTCGAAATCTTCAGGCAGCAAGGGGGCACCGGTACTCATCAGCACCCGAAGTCTTTTGAGAGCGTGTTCTTTGGGGACAATTTTATCACGACACGATGCGATAAATTTAGGACTCGTACCAAAATGAGAAATGCCTTCTTCTGCGCAAATCCCCCAAAGATGGTCGAGGTTCGGATAGGCTGGGCTGCCATCATAGAGGCTGACGGTGCAGCCACTGAGCAGCGAAGACACCAGCCAATTCCACATCATCCAACCGCAGGTGGTGAAATAGGTGATGTTGTCGTGCCGATGTAAGTCGCAGTGCAGAAGCAATTCCTTGGCGTGCTGTAAGAGCGTGCCGCCAGCACCATGGACGATGCATTTGGGCACGCCGGTGGTCCCCGAAGAATACATGACATAAAGTGGATGATTAAAGGGCAGTGCCGGAAAGTCTGGAGTATCTTCGGCCCCAAGAAAATCCTGCCAAAGCATGACTTTGTTTGTCAGGGCCGGACTCGAGGTGGGTTCGTCGGCAAGGAGAGGAATGATGACAATTTTTTCAATTTCGGGGATGACTTGGGCTATCTCTTCAAGCTTAGCTAAGGATGAAAACGTTTTGCCATGATAACGATAGGCATTGGCGGCGAAAAGGATTTTCGGTTTCACCTGTCCGAAGCGGTCAAGCACCCCTTGCACGCCAAAGTCAGGTGAGCAGGATGTCCAGAGTGCCCCCAAGGAAGTGGCGCCAAGCATGGCCAAGACACTTTCGCCAATGTTAGGGATAAAGCCGGCAACGCGGTCGTTTTCTGTCACGCCTAAAGCTTTGAAACCCGATTGCACTTTGCAGAAATCGCCAAAGAGTTCCGCATAGCTCCAGCGCAAGGTCTTGCGCGATTCGCTCATGGACACAAGCGCCGGTTTCTCATCACGATAGCACAAGAGATTTTCGGCAAAGTTTAAGTGTAAGTTCGGAAAGAAATCTGCCCCGGGCATCTGTTTCGCGCTAAGGGTAGGGCTTAATGCACCTTCGGTCCGCAAATTCGCATATTTGATGAGGGCCGGCCAAAAATCCTCATAGTGGTCAATCGACCAGCGGTAGAGTGTCGCATAATCGCTAAAATCCCAGAGGGGATTTTCTTCCCGCAGCATCGCCAGAAAGCGCGCCATATGGGTGTTTTCGATATTCTCCGCAGGTGGCTGCCAGAGCATCTCGTTGGCCATGGTAAGTCTCTCTTTACGCGGTTTGGATGTTTTCGACCAGCAGAGCCACCGCTTCACCACCGCCGATGCAGAGGGTCGCTAAACCGTAGCGTTTTTTCTCCTGCAAGAGGGTATGGATGAGGGTGGTTAAAATACGGGCACCCGAAGCGCCAATGGGATGACCAAAGGCGACCGCGCCGCCACGGACGTTGACTTTTTCCATGTCGATGTCCAACTCTTTGACACAGGCCATGGTCACCGCTGCAAAAGCTTCATTGATTTCCCACAAATCAACATCGCCGACATTGAGTCCAGCCTTATCGATACATTGTTGTGCGGCGAAGGCCGGCGCTGTGGTGAACCATTCGGGGGTTTGGGCACAGGAGGCTTGCGCAACAAGCCGTACCTGCGGTTTTAGACTCAAGCTTTCGGCTTTGGCCTGGCTGCACACCAGAAGGGCGGCGGCGCCATCGTTAATTTTTGAAGCATTGGCGGCGGTGATGGTGCCATCTTTCTTAAACGCCGGGCGCAGTTTGGACATCTTGTCGAGCGGCGAAGCGAAAGGCTCTTCATCAGCATCGACGATAATCGGGTCACCTTTGCGTTGCGGGATGTCGAGGGCAACCAATTCATCTTTAAAGAGATCTGCCTCGATGGCGCTTTGGGATTTTTTGTAGGAGTCGAGGGCAAATGCATCCTGGGCATCCCGTGATAAATCGTATTTTTCCGAACAGAGCTCGGCACATTCACCCATATGGCGGCCACTGTAAGGATCGGTCAAACCGTCGTGAACCATGGAGTCTGTGGCTTTGATATCACCCATGCGATAGCCTTTGCGTGAGTTGGCAAGCAGATGGGGCGCTAAGGACATATTCTCCATACCGCCGGCAATGACGACTTCCCATTCGCCGGCTTTGATGGCGTTGTGGGCATCCATGACGGCACGCAGGCCCGAGCCGCAGACTTTGTGCAGGGTGATGGCGCCAACCGATTCAGGGAGTCCAGCATAGAGTCCAGCTTGCCGGGCAGGGGCTTGACCAATGCCGGCTTGTAGGACGTTGCCCATGATCACTTGCTCTACCGTGCCGGGTTCGATTTGCGTTTCGTCGAGCACACCCTTGATGGCGGCGGCGCCGAGCTTGGGTGCGGGGAGGCTTGAGAGGCCCCCGGAAAACTTTCCGATGGGGGTACGTTTCGAAGAGCAAATGACAACATGACTCATAGGAGACTCCATGAAAATCCCCCACGCTGCTGTTGGCGCATGGGGTTGGTTCTGTAGCTGCGCTCTAGCAAATGCAGCCCAAAAGTCAAAGGCTCCAGGCAAATAGGGCAAAATATTGGCGCGATAGGGCACTTATGCTATGTTTGACCCATGGCTGAGGCGCAACAACCACTGCTTTTACAAATTGAGGATGATCCCAATATCGCTCTGGCCACCAAGATGTTTGCCGAGCAAAAAGGTTATCGGGTGCATCGCTGCGATAATGGCGCCGAGGGGCTCAAAATGGCTGGGGAACTTCAGCCCGATGTGATTCTTCTCGATATCGGTTTACCGGGCCTTGATGGCCGTGATGTGATGTCGAAATTACGCTCGGATCATGTGAGCGACCACACGGTGATTATTTTTACCACGGCCAGGGAAGCACAATCCGATAGGCTTGTGGGCCTGGAATTGGGTGCGGATGATTATGAGACCAAGCCCTTAGATTTTGAACGATTATTCAACAAGATAGAAGCGTTTCTGGAGAAAAGGACTTAGGGGAGTCAAGCCTGGGGAAGGTTCCCACCTTGTCTCAGAATTCCCCACTCATCATTTCAGCAGTCTGGCTAAAACCCGTTTGAATTTAGCGAATTAGAGACATTTATCTCGATGGCACTTATCATGCGTGTGACTTGTAGAAAGATGTTAAGGGAGGCCCCAATGATAAAAACAGACAAATGCGAACATTCCAAGACGATGATTCCTCTATCGACAAAATCAGTCCAATGCATCGTTGGTGGGAATGTGCTAAAGTGGATTTTTCCAGGGCTTAAGCCTCCCCCGATAACGTCATGCGCAAAGTTGGAGAAAGCACGACGACGTCAATAGCGTGAAAATCATATTTGCGCAGTGGTTTCTATTGGCGCCCATGTACATGGACCGATGACCGATGGCCGATAACCGATATCCGATGACCGATTTCCGACGGCCGATGTCTGATATCCGAAATTTAGAATCTTCTAAAGCGGGTTAACATTCGGGCTAAATGGTCGCAGAGTTCCATGCCCTCATGATAATGCGTCTTATGGATAATCTTTAAGCGTAACCCCACATCTAAAATTGCCGCGACTTCGTTTGTTGAGCCGCGGGCAATCATAAAAAAGCGACGTTGTTCTTTGGGGGTTCGTTTACCGTAGCCTTCAGCAAAATTTAAAGGAATACTGCTTGCCGCTCGGCGCAATTGGTCAGCTAAAAAACCATAACCACAAGGCAAATCCTGAAGAATGATTTGGCTTAAATCAATCAAATCCAATGTTTTGATGTAAATCTTTGTTTGTGAAAATTGCATTTGTGTTCTCCTCTTTTCTGAAAAATGCGGTTTCATCCCAATGTAAAAACCGCATTTTTTAAAAAAAGAGGAGGTTTGAATATGTTTTTTAGAACAACACGGATTTTCAAAGAAGCTCAATATTTGCTGGAGAAAGGAGATATTCTCATTGAGCAACTTCCAAGAGGCTATGGGTCTTTGGCCGACCAATTGCGAAGGGCCTCGACCTCAATCATTCTTAATTTCGCCGAAGGTAATGGTAAGAAAGGTTTAAAAGAGCGGCAGCGCTTCTTTCGTATCGCTAAAGGTTCATTATACGAAGTGGCAGCCATTTATGATGTGGCGCTCAGTTTTGGCTTTATTGAAACGTCGTTTCACGAAAAAGTGATTGATCGATGTGATTATATTGCGGCGATGTTGAGTAAATGGAAGTGAAATCCGATGGCCGTGCGAGCCGTTGTGAGACTGGTTGAGGGGCGCCACAAGGGCGCGCCGAAAGCTAGTCGATACAAGGCGAGTGTCCGACGACCGAAATCCGATGGCCGATAACCGATAACCGATGTCTGATGACCGAATTCCGATAACCGTGCGAGCCGTTACGAAAGACTTGCTGCGAGTGCGCGAAGCGATAGTTGCAGCTTAGTCGCGTAGGCGAGTGTCCGATTTCCGAAGTCCGAAATCCGATTTCCGATGACCGAAGTCCGATAATCGAGAACCGAAATTCGAAAACCGATAACCGTGCGAGCCAATACGGAGACTTGCTGCGAAGGCGCGATAGCGATAGTTCGCAGCTTAGTCGAGTAGGCGAGTGGCCGATAACCCGAAATCCGATTTCCGATGGCCGATAACCGAATTCCGATAACCGATAACTGATGTCCGATGACCGTGCGAGCCGTTGGGAGACTGGTTGAGAGGCGCCACAAAGGTGCGAACCGTTGCAATACTTGCTGCGAAGGCGCGACAGCGATAGTTCGCAGCTTAGTCGCGCAGGTGAGTGGTCGAAGACTAGTCGGTACAAGGCGAGTGGCCGATAACCGACGGCCGATAACCGATAACCTAAATCCGATAACCGATGTCCGAATTCCGATGACCGTGCGAGCCAATACGGAGACTTAGTGCGGGTGCCTGGCAAGGATAGCCGCACTTTAGTCGAGTAGGCGAGTGGCCGATAACCGATGACCGATAACCGATGACCGCTCCCTCACAAGGCCCTAAAATTAAAGGATAATAATTCG
>JASMKV010000019.1 GCA_030749035.1 Myxococcota bacterium
AGGTGATTGGGTGCATGCAGCGCCACGAGGATAAAACCGAACCCTGCGCTTGGCCCGATGCCTTTAAGACAGCCCTGGAACCCTATCAGGCGTAATGCTCACTTCGGTATGCACTTAACTTGAATTCATGGGTCTCTGTGATTACACTCAATATCATGGAGCCTACAACTGACCTTTTCCTAGACCATCTGCGGGTCGAACGTCACCTGGCTGAGCATACCTTAAGTGCTTATGCGACAGATTTGCGCCAGTTTAGGGCGGCGCTGGCGAAGGAGAAAATTTCGCAACCCAAAGAGGTGCGGGCTTTGCATATCTCGCGATGGCTTCGATGTTTAGGGGAAACGAAAAAGCAGAGTTCCCAAAGCCGGGCACTTTCAGCAGTGCGGCGTTATTTCAAGTTTTTGGTCAAAGAAGGCATACTTGATAAAAACCCGGTTGAAGGTCTTGTTGGACCAAAACAACGTAGGCCACTGCCAAAAGTTTTGAGCCACCAGGATGCCCAAGCCATCATGGATGCACTTGACGACGACACCCCACGGGCAATGCGGGACAAGGCGATGCTGGAACTTCTCTATGCCAGTGGTTTACGTGCCTCGGAGTTGTGTAATTTGCGTATGGATGAAATACATTTGGAATTGGGTATTGTCAGACCACGCGGAAAAGGCAGCAAGGAGCGGGTTGTGCCGATGGGTAAGCCGGCGATTGCGGCGCTTAAACATTATATCGATGCAGGTCGCCCGAGCTTGCTTAAGGGCAGAGCATCGAAGGCCGTGTTTTTAGGGAATCGCGCCAAAGCGATTTCACGTATGGGGCTCTTTAAAATCATTCAACGCTATGCCCGTAAAGCCGGCATCATGCAGGCCATCTCACCGCATACCTTCCGTCACGCATTTGCGACGCACTTGTTACAAGGTGGTGCCGATTTGCGTGCGGTTCAGGAGATGCTTGGCCATGCCGATATCGCGACAACCGAAATTTATACGCACGTCGACGCGGAGCAACTTAAGCGTACCGTGTCTACCCACCACCCCTTAGGCGATGGCTGAGGCATCATCGTGATGACAAAGCAGATCGCCACATTGACTTTGGTGTTCCTTTTGGTCACATGCACCAAAGACACAAAAGAGGCGCCCGATCCGCGCAAGGTCAATCCGGCATTGGTGGATCAGCTCACGAAGCGGGTGCATGCTTATGTGGACAATCATGTACAACCATCGGCACAAAAACCCACGAGGGTACATCTTGTTTTGACGGATCAAGAGGAATCGCTGCAGGCTTCATCGAGCGCCAGTTCTGTACACACGGCCGCCAAATTTGCAGCACGCGATGTGTTGCTCAAATTTAAGGCACATCAGCTCTTAAGCGCCGCGCGTCTGGCGAAGATGGATTTGGTGGTGACCTTGTTTTTTAAGGGCAGCCATTTGCCACCTGAACAAATGCAGGGCTTTGGTTTAAAAGATGAGGGCTTGGTGATTCGCCAAGGCTATCACGAATGGCTCTACTCGCCCTATGGGCGCAGAGCCCAGGTCAAAGACCCACGTGTCTTTTTGGCCTCTGCGTGCAAAGCGGCAGCTTTGGCGCAGGATTGCTTTGACGATCCGGGCATCACTTTGTATCGTTATCCGACTGCGATTTTGACCAAGGATGGTCTTTTAACCGCACCGTCGAATGATCACCAGGCCCCCTGATTGACCTTTTGAGGGCTTGACCCTTTGCGCATAACCTTCATAGAAGGCCACCTATGAACGTAGGCGAGGTATTGGCGCAAGCTTTTTTGGTGCTTATTCCCATGGTGCTCTCATTGACCGTGCATGAGTTTGCTCATGCTTGGTCGGCAAAGCGCTTGGGGGACGATACGGCTGAATCGATGGGCCGATTGAATTTAAACCCCTTAAGTCATGCGGATCCCATGGGGACATTTTTGTTGCCGCTTTTTATTCTTATGGCCAATGGTGCGATGGGGCCTTCGCTCGGTGGAGGTGGCATTCCTTTTTTTGGTTGGGCCAAGCCCGTACCGGTGAATCCGGGGCGTTTCTCTCGTAAAATTAATTTGCGTAACGGTATGATGTTGGTGGCCGCAGCAGGTCCCTTGGCGAATTTGCTTTTGGCGCTGATTGCCGCTGCTTGTTTTTCTTATGCCATTAAGAATGGCCATCAGGCCGACATGTCACCGCCAGTACAAACTCTCTTGGTGTATATGCTGCAAATCAACGTCGCGCTTTTTGTCTTCAATATGATTCCCATTTATCCCCTCGATGGGCAAAAGGTCTTATCGGGCCTGCTTTCGC
>JASMKV010000020.1 GCA_030749035.1 Myxococcota bacterium
ATGAGGGCATAAAGGGCTTTGCTCGCTTCAGGAAGTTGATTTTTATAGATATACACCAGCGCTAAATTATAAAAAGCTTCGGCGAAATCCGGTTTATAGGTGGTGGCGTTGATAAACGCTTCCAGACTTTCTTCTTGCCTCTGTGCTTTGGAGAGAAGCACACCCAGATTGTTATGACTTTGGGCATGTTCTGGTTCGAGGGCGATGACCTTTTGGTAATAAGCGATGGCTTTGGTGTTTTGTTGTTGGTCCTGCATAAGCAGCGCCAAGTTATAATAGGCATCGGCTTTGGTTTCGGTATTGGAGAGACTTTTTTCAAAATGCACTTGGGCTTCTTGAGCCAGATCTTTTTGCGCTAAGAGTTTTCCCAGATTGAGGTGCGCTGGAGTAAATTCGGATTGGGCTTTGAGCAAGTTACGATAAATTTCCTCGGCTTTGTCATGCTCTTTAAGATTTTCGTGCACCAGGGCCAGGTTGTATTGTGCGGCCAGAAATTTGGGCTCGATTTTTAAGGCCTCCTCAAAGATTTTTTTTGCGGCGTTAAATTTACGTCCACCTTGATAAGCAATCCCCAAATCAAAATAAATCGCAGCATTTCTGGGATTCACCTCAAGTGCCCGTTCCAGCACGTGGGCGGCTTTCTCCCAGTTTTTTTGTTCCTGATAGCATTGTCCCAAGGCGAGATAGACGGTGTCATCGAATGGAGAAAGCTTAGAAGCTGTTTGAAAGGCTTTTATCGCTTCGTTGATACGTTGGTGATGCAAATAATACTGACCAAGTAAAATATAATGGGGCGCATGATTGGGTTGCGCAGCAATATTTTTTTGCAGTTTCTCTTCTGATGTCTTTTGAGTTATTGCTTTGGCTTGGGTGCAAAAAAACAGGCAAAAGCTAAGCAGGAATGTTTGGCATATCTGTTTTTGGAAAGCCATGAAGGAAGTCTTTAAGCGCGTTTTTTTTCAGCGCACTTTGCAGCATCACAATATCCGTAGAGTTCCATGCGATGGTCAGCGAGTTCAAAACCATGTTGTTCTGCAATGTCGTGCTGAAGTTGTTCAATCTTTGCATTTACAAATTCGATAATTTTTCCGCAGCCAAGACAGATAAGGTGGTCGTGATGGCCTTTTTGCCCGTCAGAGACTTCATAGAGTGTTTGACCACTCTGAAAATGTCGCATTTTGGCGAGACCGCACTCGCTTAAAAGCTTCATGGTGCGATAGACGGTGGCTTGTGATATTTTGGTGTCTTTTTCTCTGGCTTTGCTCAGCAATTGATCAATCGCCACGTGTTCTTCACAGCCGAAAAAGACCTCAGCGATGATCTCACGTTGCCGCGAACTTTTGAGCCCATTGTCCGCGACGTAGCCGCGCAACTGCTCTATAAAATCCTCACTCATGTTTTCGCTTTCCCCACAAGAGTCTTTACGCTACGCCAAGCCTTGGAAAAGGTCAAGGGTCAGGGCAGGTTTTTGCCTCCAAATAGCTGTAACTATTTAGTTTTTCAGGCGATCGTTGAGGCTAAAATAAGCCACAACACTGGGTTGAAAATCCCGATAACCAAAACGAGAGCAATGAAGTGGACGCGCTGCGTCCAAAACACGAAAACGAGCCCACAATGAAAACAAAACGCCCCATCGCAGATTATTTTAAGGCCTCGCCACAGGCCGATCCACTGGCTGCGCAAGCAGGCCAGAAGGCTTCTGAAAGCCAAGACTTAAGCACCACAACCCTGGATAAACTTTTACCCAAAGGGGTTAAGGTTGGTGATACGGCGCATATGCAGGCTGATGGTGTGGATCAGGCGCAGATTGCCCAGCGCTGGGCCAAGTGGGTCGATCAAGAAGCACCCGTGGATGACAATCAGGATGAACCCGAAAAAAGCGGTGGTTTAGCGGCAAAAGGTCGTTCAGCCCTCGATTTATTTGTTTCACGATACGATTCCAGTGCGGTCGACAGCCCCAAGGCGGTGATTGATGATGCAGCTGTACGTTTAAAGAATGTAGAAAATTCGAATTTGCGTTCCCACACCGACGATGGTGGTTTAGCCTATTTGCGCGGTATGGCCGAATCGCTCGCCAAAGAAGCGCACAATGCGACATGCCCCGTTTTTCGACGCTCAAAAGTAGAAGGCTTTGAGTCATCAGACATGCCTCTGCCCGGAACAAGCTTTGCGCTTATGGGTATACGGGGAAGTGTAGGGCGCCAGCGCGTGACCACCGCAAAGATTGAGGCAGACCGTCTTTATTATGATGGACGAGATTTACGGCACGGCAGTGGTGCTAATGATTTAACGACCGCACCCTTTTCAGCCATGCGTGCCAGAAAAATGCAGCCTGGTGAACGTTATAAAATATCGACAGAACAATCTGTCCTGGTTGAAAATGGTTTAAAGTACACGGCGACCATGTTGCCAGGGGTAAGTTCTTCCATGGTGCATGATTTGGGACCTTCTGTTGGCGCCGAAATGATTGTCGCGGTTGAAGGTGAAACGTCGATGGAATTGGTCAGAGGGTTTGGTTCGAAAGTCGCCTTACGTGTGTCTTCGACCGATGACAGAGTGCATGCGGGTAACGACCGACAAATCAAAGCGGGTGTTGGGCTTTTCGTCGATGCGAGCTTAGGTGAATACTTAACCAAAACATTCACACGCATGGCTGGTCGACAGGTTGAAGACGAACTTAAAACTCTTGAGGGTCAAAAAAACTATATGGATTTAAGGTTGATGCCTTATGCAGATCGCGTCAATAAAAAGGGCGAGCTTGCGATGGCTTCCCGGCATAAAAAAATCGAAGGTAATGTTACTTTATATGAAGTTGTCTTCGATTTGGAAAAACAAGAAGCCAAAGAAATTTTTAACCGTGTTGTTGGTGCAAAGCATGGCGACAAACCGCAACAAATCGATTTCTCTGCGTTAAGCAATTTAGGTTCAGAGAGTGGTGTGGAAGTGGTGACCAACAACATCACAAAAGCTTCACGTAAGGCGGCTGAAAAAACATTCGCCGCATTTGGATATCATGCACAGCGTTCAAAGATTGAGGAAAGCTCTTCGAGTGAAATCATCTCAAATGGCGAAAAGAAACGTGTTTTTGAAGATAACTTTTCAACACAACGTTCCCGTCAGCGTCGCAGTGGTGACTTCAAAGAATCCATGATTATTGCGCGTGCCAAAACGGTCAAGGGCGCAGATGACAGCGTAAGCGCAGCCGGTGTTGGACTTGGTCTGCATTATATGCTGGATGCAAATGAAGCAGGCGTTTCAGAGATCGCAGACCTTTTGACTTTGGCCGGTGAAATTGAATCGACCCCAAACGCGTCCGTACAATTAGAGAACTTGCTCGATAACGCAGGCGACTTAAAGCGTCGAAAGGTACTTGGATTGCCCATGGGGGAACGAAAAGTGGGACCGCTTACAGGTGAATTGCGTGTAGAGCTCAATGCTGATGCAGTGAATCGTTTGCTTAAAAAAGTTTCAGATCCTGCTTCGCAAAAAGATCTATGGACTTCTCTTTCGACAGCGTACGCGAAACGACATCGCAGCAAAAAAGAGCCTCAATGGCCTGTGCCAACCTTGATGCGAAAAGATTGGTTAGGGGCTGCGCGTCGTCGTCTTTTTACCTTTAAGGCTTCGGATGATGCTTTTTTAGCTGCAAACAATGGGATGCAGGTTTTGCAAAAGGCGGCTGACACCAAAGATCCCAAAGAATGTGCACGACTTTTAAGTGAGGCCTTTGATTTCTTTCGACATGATCCAGGTACATTAGGTGTCTTCATTAATGCGGCCAAATCGAGTGAGAGTACAGACTGCGAGTCGTTGAATGTTGACTTTCAATTAAGCGGTGAAACAGGTGCCTTAAATCGTCAGGGTGTCGATGGTGTTTCAACCGCCCCTGATGCCGTTTCTGCTTCTTGAACAAAGGGTTTCTCAAGCGCCGTTAATCTTTGCGCGCAATAGGCTTGTGCTTTTTCCCTCTCATTGTTTTTGAGCATCGTCGATGCATGTTCGAGATGTTCTAATTGATAACGTTGCCCTGCGAGCTGAAGTGTCTCTAAGAGCGGCTTCAGAAAAGGTTCTGGCCATAACCACGAAGAATGACTTTGTTGTGACGTGATGTCAGGCCAACGCTGACATACTTTGAGAAGATTTTTTTCGATTTGCAAGGTGGAGAGATTTTGCGTTGCCGGCAACCACTCGAAAAGAAAACCGTGCGGCCAACGTTTGATGCCTTTGGGAGGTTCCAGAGCATCGGAAAATACGCGATAGCCAGAGGTGAAAGCGTGTAGGCTCAGTTTTTCTGTGCTGTTGAATTGGCGATGTTCAAGGTTTGCGAGAAAAGAAATACGTTTTTGTATTTGCGCTCGGTAGCGAGGGCTGTGCAGTCGCGGTGCGGCAATCAGTATAAGGTCTTTCGGCCCCAGGCCAAGAACATGTTGCCCATAAAGGGCGCCAAATATTGTGGTATCGCTTTGTGTAAGCCAAATTGTTTTTGTCGGCAGTTCGGCAAATGCTTCTTTTAAAAAAAGTGCGCCATGATCTGTGTGTTGCAAAGATTGTTCGCGAAGTGCCCCAGGAGCACTCAAGGCAACGAAAAGGCATTGGCCCAAACATAGAATTTTGATTGTTTTGGTCGAGAATCCCTTCGCGATGGTTGCCGTAAGCACAATAAGGACAAGAAGTGGCGCCGCAAAAAATCTTTGTGCCAGACTCAGGTAATGGGGAGTTTGTGGGAGTTGGATCAAGAAAACGAAGACAAGATGTAATGCAAACGTGAAATAGAGCGCAGTTAAAAAAACTTTTTTATCAGAACTCTTTTGTCGGACATGGTTTAAGCCAAGAACAAGGCAGGCGATTAAAAGAAGGCCGCTGGGGCCAAGGCTCCCAAACCACATGCCCAGATAGGTGCTCGATCCGGTGGGGGTTTGTGCGGCCAGGTCCAATGTGCCGTATGGCCCTCTGAGGGCGTAGGCGATGAGTTCGCTCCAGCTTCCAAGAGGCAAAAAAGCAAATTCTGGATTGCCCTGAGACCGCCACCAAAGAAAAGCATAGGGCAGGAGTCCAGAGGCTGTTCCGAGAAAGAAAGTGCCGATGCTTTTGCTGGAACCAAAGGCACCCATTTGCCACAAGATGCCCAGCACGAAGGGAGTCCAGAGGACAATCATATGATGATGGCTGGCGCCGAGTCCGCAAAGTAGCCCCAGCAGAAAAAGATGTTTTAGAGTGTTGCCCTTGTGCGCCACGTAGAGGCCGCAACTCATGAGCATCAGAGAAAAGAGATGGTGCATGGCGAAGACTTCCGCATCCAAAGCAGTGCGCAGAGTCGCGGGGTGCAGCATCCATGTGATCGTCAGTGCCAATGCAACAAGAATATTTTGACTCAAATGTTGTGATAGGAGAAATAAAAGGACAACGCTTAAGGCGGCACAAAAGGCCGAGAAACCAGAAACCGCAGCATAGAGTGTCTCTGGGGTGCTCATGCCACCGATAAAGGAAATAAGCATGCTGTAAATGGGATAACCAGGGGGATGGAGTAGGCTGTGGTGGGCGGCCGAAAGCACATATTCTGAGGAGTCACCGATTTGTAAGCCTTGGGCGCGGTATTGCATGTAGAGCGCAAAGGCCAGCACGCCAAGTCCGAATGCAAGTGCCCATTTGACGTGTTTGTGCATCAGGCGTTTTTCCTGCGCCGTTTGGAAATGATGAGAGCGCTGAATGCGAGACCAACAATACTCAAAATGCTTACCCATGCGCCGAGACGAAAAGCCAAGGGGCGATATTCAACTCTGATATGATGATGTCCGCTTTCTAAAGCAATCGCACTCAGGGTGTAATTGGCACGCATCATTCTGTACTTCTGCTGGCCTTTAAGATCTTTGGCATGCCAGCCTTTTGAATAATTGTCGGTAATCAGAACAATGGCAGGCGTTTCAAGAAAAATCTCCGCATCGAAAAAGTCTGTGTCGCTTTGTTTTATTGTGACCTTATTTTTTACGTGAGCTTGTGTCGGCTTTGTGTCGGGTTCTTCTTCAAGGAGAACCATGTCTTTGGGATTAAAATCCGCGCTTATTAATGTGTTCAGGAGCGCGGAATCATTGGCAGGTAACGTGTATTTATAGATAAGCTCCAGGCGTTCAAGGGGGTCGGGCAAGGGCTTTACGGGTTCACTTTTGTTGTTTTGAAAAACATAAGCAGCGCGAAGCATGTTTAAGATGGGTGGAAAGCTCAGTTTCGGCAGATATTGATTGGCTTGTTCTGGATCGTGACCGGCCAGAGCAAAATGCATGAATTGTGCGTAGCGTTTCAAGACGAGTGGATCGTAACCCCAGAGGTCATTGCTGCCAAAAGCCATGCCTTGATTTGCGGCGATGCTGTTGTCGTGAAAAACCCGGATATCTTTGGGGCTCTGGGCCAAGGTTTCTCGCCATGGCGCAGGGTAGTCGTAGAAAAAGGGCCTGGTGGTGCGTAATGGTAAGGCCACACTAAGAACTTCGATAACCATCAAGCACAAGATGAGCGTTGGTCGTAAACGTTGAAGCGGCAGGGCAAAGGCGAGCGTTAATCCCGTAGCGAGAAATGCTTGCCAGTAGATGTGGTCGCTTATGAAGCCGGTCACCATTTCAAGAGTTGGCGCAGGGGCGCCGTTGTGAAAAGTTTCTCCGCTGGCTTGCATTTGTAAAAGGATTTCTTCTGCCCAAACCAAGCCTTGGCTGCTCTTGCAAAAATTTGCGAATGCATAGAGTAGGGCCGTGAATATTCCGGTCGTCAATGCATGCACGGGCATGTTTTTATCTTGTTTTAAACGGTCGAAAGCTTGGGCACAGAGCAGAGCAAAAAACAGGATAAAATAGATGGAGAATTTTGCCGGAGAACGAAAGCGATCGAAGCCCGGCATATGTTGATAAAGCCACAAATGAAGTGGTGTGTAGGCACCTAAGATGAGCAGGATTAAGATCCCAAGCATGATATAGAGCTTGGTGTTTTGCCTAAACGTTTTGGGATTGGTGGTCAGGAGAATAAGCGTACTTATCAAGCCCCCGTAGATGCAGGCTTCCCAGTAATACCAGCGACCTTGGTAGGGCAATTGGACCTCGTTGCCCAGACCAAAGGGAAGAAAGAGTGTCAGAAAGTTTTCCGGAGGTAGGGAAAATGCCGAGGCGAAATCATAACTCAAAGCTTGCGAACGAATCGATTCAGCAGTGGCGTCAAGAATACTTAAAAGCTGTACGGCGCTGCAGGCGGCACCGAGGATGTAGATGCTGACAAAGCCGAGAAGATAATGTCGATAGGATGTTTTTTCTGGGCTTAAAAAGCCATAAAGCAAGGCGGCGAGTGCACCATAAAAAGTATATTGCGGGTGTCCTGCAAGGATTTGCATCACGAGAGCAAAGACGCCAAGCATAAGCCAGCGAAAGTTGAATGCGTTGCGCATTTTATCGAGTGCCAACAAGATCAATGGAAACCAGGGCATGACGTTGAGATGTGGCAGATGCCCACTGTGGATGCGCAAGAAGAACGGTCCGCTCAACATCACCAGAGTACCCATGAAAGTCGAGGCGAGGATGCTTAAATGGTGTCCCCGGCCCCAGAGATAGGTGCATAGGCCCATTAAGTAGACGTGCAGGATGATGTTCAGATTAATGGCTGCGGGCAGGGGCATGATGAGATGCAGCCAGTTGGGGGGATAGAGTAGGGCGGATTGGGCACCGGCAAAAAAAGGTGTGCCGCTGTAGATATGGGGGTTCCAAAGGGCGAGATTGCCTTTGGCCAATTCGCTAAAGCCAAAGGAGCGCCAGGCGAGAAATTGGATATCCATGTCCAGATTGACCTGGCTTAAAAGATGGCTTGCTGGCGCCATAAGGATATCCGCGAAGAGGATGAGGACCAGCGCAAGCAGCAGCCAGACGCCTGTCTCTTTCTTCAAAAAATCCAACAATTTCTGTGTCATAGCCCATCCTCGGTACGCTAAACGATCGAATTTCCCGATCTTAACTGCTTTAAGCCAGCATACAAGCCTTAAAGCGTGTGCTTTTGGGCTTTTTTTCGCCAAAGAAAGCTTGCGGGATGCGAGGCAAACTCGTATAAGCCGCGGCACTTGATACGTAAATGATCCTAAGGAGGATTGAGATATGGGCGAACGCGAACCACGATATGGTCGACGCACAATAAATTATGCGGAAGTCGTTGATAAGATCAACTACAAGAATGTTGATGTGTTGAATCTATTCATCACCGAACGAGGCAAAATTGTGCCTCGACGTATTTCTAAGCTTCCCGATAAAAAGCATCGCGCATTGAGTCTTGCCATTCGCCGGGCCCGGCATTTGGCACTTTTGCCTTACGTGAATACCAACGCCTAAGTCCGTTTCTCGGTATTTTGGGCGTATGTGGTTTTATTTTTTGGCCACATTGATTTAATTCTCGAATAACTTGCACTCTTTGAACTTTTCGGTTCCACTGGTCTCATGCATGCTGATGGTCCCCTTAGCGGGGTAAAGGTATTTGATTTATCACGGATTTTAGCGGGCCCCTATTCTACCCAGCTGATGGCCGATTTAGGGGCTGACGTCATCAAGATTGAACCTCCAGTGGGTGATGATACGCGACGATTTGGTCCACCCTTTGTTGAAGGCGAATCCACATATTTTCTTTCGGTCAATCGTGGCAAGCGGTCTTTGGTGCTTAACTTAAAACACCCTCAAGCCCGGCCGATTGTTGAAAAATTGACGCTTTGGGCAGATCTTGTCGTTGAGAATTTTCGTCCCGGGGTGGGTGATAAACTCGGCGTCGGCTACGAGGCTTTAAGCAAGCTTAATCCTAAAATTGTTTATGTTTCCATCAGTGGCTATGGGCATCACGGCGTTGAGCCTTATACCAAACTTCCAGGGTACGATCTGGTCATCCAGGGCATCGGTGGGCTTCCAGCACTGACGGGCCCTGAAAAAGGACCACCCTATAAAGTGGGCACATCGGTTGCCGATTTAACCTCCGGGCTGAATGCTTTTGGTGGGGCGATGGCGGCTTTATATGCGCGGGAGAAAAGTGGAAAGGGGCAGCACATCGATATCTCAATGCTTGATGGGCAATTGTCTTTGCTTTCTTATCACGCCAGTGCCGTCTTAAATGCCTCCCAAGCGCCAGGACGATTAGGCAATGCACATCCAAGCATTTGTCCTTATGAAACCTTTCCCGCAAAAGACGGATATGTGAATATTGCTTGTGGGAATGATGGTCAATTTGAAAAACTTTGTTCGGTGCTGGATAAGTCAGAGCTTGTGGGTGATGAACGATTTTCGACAAATGCGGCGCGGGTCAAGAATCGAGATGCGTTGATAGCAATTTTCAATCCTATTTTAGAGAGCAGATCTGTGGATGACTGGATTGAAAAAATTAAAGGGGTTGGTGTGCCATGTGGCCCAATTTTACCAGTGCCCGAATCTTTGGCACATCCACAGGTCGAAGCGCGCGGTGCCATTATTGAGGATGACCATGCTCGAGCCGGCAAGGTGCGCAATATTGGCTCGCCTTTGGGATTTGCAGAAAAATCTTATGCCCAGTACCCGGCGCCCCTATGCGGTGAACACAGTGAAGCTCTACTGGCCGATGTCTTGGGCTTTAGTTCGGACGAGATCGAAGCTTTTAAGAGCGCGGGTGTTTTATCCTAGTGGCTTTGCGTTGCGCACTTAAATATTGTTAGAGATGAACAAGGGCCACTTTTGACTTTTCGAGCCAGCCCTCTTGTGTCTTATCGAGGCGAATGCGTAACCAATTTTGATTTTCGTCAATCACAGCAACTTCACTTCCGGCATGCAGTTTAAAGCGCACCACTGAGTCAACACGATTGGCGGCATAGACTTCGATTTCAGGTTCATTGACCAGCGCGATAGTTTGTGGGGCGACGCGATGCACAAGCAGTGACGCACCAAAAGCAAGGATGAGACCAAAAGTGCCCACGTTGAGCCAGTGGAACATGCGCTGTCCGCGGAAATAGAGACGGCAAGCCATGCTGAGCCAAAAAAGCATGTTGATGACCACAAGAGCCAGCACAAGTTCGTGCTGATTGAGAAAGTAATGCCAAAAGAATAAAGTTTCGACTAAGGGATGAGCACCCACGGGCTTAATGTCATCTTTGGTCAGCGTGCGTGCATAGGTTAAATTGGCTTTTAAGTCTTGATTGCGTGGCAGAAAGACCAATCCTTGTCGATAGGCGGCAATGGCGGCCCCCAAGCGTCCAAGTCGGAGATAAGTATTGCCTTGGTTATAGTAGAGATGACCGTTGCCTGGATGCTTTTCAATGAGCTGGGCGTATTGTTTGAGGGCATCCTCATAGTTGCCTTTTTGGAAGGTGCTGTTGGCTTCCAAAAAATTGCGTGCACTTTGATTTTCAGAAGCCAAAGCCAGTACGGTCGATAGCGAAAGTGACAAAATGATGGCAGTGATGAAGGATATACGGTTCATGACGGTTACAAATGCCTTTCTATTTTTTTAATCAACTCAGGCAGTTGTTTTGAGAGTGTGCTCGATTCAGCTGTCTGTCTGCCGGCATATTGGAGGGTGTCGCAGAGTTCAAGAAAGGTTTGAATGGTTTGAATCAGTTCTTGAGGAATACTTTGTTGCTGCAGAAGCTTGCTGACATCACCAGTTGTGAGCGCTCGTCCTTCAAGGAGTGCCTTGTCGCCGAGATAATCACGAACCAATTGTGATGCTGTTTGTGCGCTAAGCTCGATGTTGTTTTGAACTTCGGCCTTCGTGACTTCTTGAACACGTTTTAGCGCTTTTTTTGCAGCCTTGCTTTGCCGTTGGCTGTCTCTTTCTGCGGAACTTTTGTTGAGGCGTTTGTTGTTTAAGAATAAACCAAAAAACAAGAATGGGGGGCTGAAGAAAAACAGGAACCACAAAGCCATGGGGTAATTGGATGCAAAGGGCGCATTCAGAACGTTAATTTCTTCATGTATGGGGGAGATGTCTTCGCCAAGTATTTCAACCGAAAGTTTTGCACTCTTTGTGTTTTGACTTGTTGTTAATCGCAGCTCTTCTTTTTCGCCACTTGGGGTCACATTCAATAAAAAATTTGCCGAGTGTTTGGTCAAATGTGTGCCGGCCTCCACATCAAAATAGTGCAATGTTAATTTGGGTATTTCCAAAAGGCCCGCCTCCAGAGGAATCACTGCCCAGCGAAAGGTCTTTTGTCCGCGCAAACGGTCGTTGTTCATCGACCGCTCCTGGCTTGTTTTGTCCTCGTATATCTTTACGCCTTTAATCTGTGGCAGAGTAGGTTTCGTGATTTGTTGAATATTACCGACGCCGCTTATGATGACTTCAAGAGTGGTGGACTCCCCAGCACGCAATTGAGACTTTGTGAGTGTCGCTTTGATGTCAAAGGCGCCGATGAGACCGGAACTTTTTTGTGTTGAGACAGGGAGGTTTTTGACCCTGAGGACCATTGCATCGGTACGTAAAACTTTTGTTTGAGTTTGTCCTCGGGCAGAACCAAAGAAGTCATCAAACATATCACGACGTCTTCTTTTCCGGTTTTGCATAAAGATATCCGCATTGAGTACGGCGGCGGGGATGTTTATTATTCCTGCTTCTTGTGGAAAAAGCGCCTTTTTCACATCGGTGACAATAAATTTTTGTCCACCACGAACAATTTCATATTCTCGTTGTTCCCCCATATCTTCAATCACGAAGCCATCAAATGTCGGTAGATCCAATTTTGCATTGGCGATTTGTACACGACGAAAGAAGCGAAACGTATAAACCACTTGCTCGCCAACATAGGGCGTTTCATTGTTGACTTCCGCCAATACAAACGCAGGTCTGTTTTGTTGTGGGATTGCTTCAGGCTTTGATATTTTAATTGAAATGGGTTTAGAGAAGTGCACTTCATCATCAATTTCGACCCGCGCGGCACCAATCATGAATTGGCCGCTTTTTTTAGGCGTCAGAATATAGTTGAAACTGACATTGGAGCGCATGCGCCCGTTGATGATTTGCACTTGTGATGATTGTCCGCGACTCTGGACGACAAAATCGGGCAAGGCTGGCAATTGAGGTTCCGAACGGCTGGAACCGGTCACTTCAAGTGTGAGCAACAATTGATCTTCTAAAGTCGCATGGGTCTTGTCAATTGTTGCAGTCAGGCCCGCAGCCCAGGCATTGTTTGTCATGCCGCAGAGCACTAAAATGGGAACAATCTTGGCGAGGCGTCTCATTCTTACCAGTCTTTCCCGGAGTTTCTGCGGCCGCCTTTTGTGCGTTTGCGCTTTGGTTTACCTTCTTCGAGTCCTTGCAGGTAGCGCTGCGCTTCTTCGGGGGTGAGTTCTTTTTCTGGATTTTGTTCTGCGGGTTGGGCTTCCTGTGCTTGTCCATCAGGAATACCATCACCATTGGTGTCGGCCTTATTGGGATCGCTTTCGCCCTCATCGACTTTGCCATTGCGGTTCGTATCTTCTTGCCCATCTTTGAGGCCGTCATTGTCCGTATCTGGATTTTGTGGGTCTGTTGGGTTTTCGCCAGAGCGCTCTTGTTCATCACTTAACCCATCCTGGTCTGTATCTGTCTGCTCTGCGGGGTCTTGATTTCCTGCTTCTTGTGATTGCTCGCCTTGATCTTGCCCCTCTTCTTGTGGGTTCTGTTGCTGAGGGTCTTGGTTTTCGTTGGGCTCTTGTTGTTGTTCCTGGTTCTGTCTTTCTTCGGCCTGTTTTTTGGCTTCCTCGACGCGTCGCCTGATTTCGTCACGGGTAAATTCCAGGTTAAATTTCGCATCTTGATCGTGCTCATTTAACTCCAGTGCCTTTTTATAGTGCTCGACTGCATCTTCGAGTTTGCCTTGGCGAAAAGTGCAATTTCCAAGATTATAAGCTGCTTGGGCACGAACTTTTTCATCACCCCTAAGATAAGCTTGGTGAAATGACTTTTCGGCATCGGCATAATTGCCTAAACCGTAATTTGCGCTTCCCACATGCAGCATCAGTTCTGGATTGTCAGGATCGCTGACTTGCCTTTCAATAAAACCATGCAGGGCTTGTTCAAATGCACCCGCGTCATAAGCATCATATGGATTATCGTATGCCGGCATTTTCTCGTTTGGCTCAGCTTGTACGGTCTGTGTTGGCATTGGCACTGGCACTGGTGTCGGCGCGTGAGGCGTTTGTGCAGCAGCAGTGCCCGCACAAAGCGTACTTAGAAGTAGATAAACAATAAATTTCATGCGACCTGTCCTCGTGAAGCACGTCTTCTTATACGCTGGGGGATGATAAATTCAATCATCAAAATTAGAATAGCCAGTCCCAGTGGCCACTGAAAGCGGTTCTCCCAATGCTGACGGCGTTTTGAGCCGAGCTCTTGATCTTCAAGAGTCGCTTTAATACCCGAGGTGTAGATCTCCTCAAGATCGACATCGCCGGTGACTGAGCGCACATAACGCCCATTTGTGGCTAAGGCTATTTTTTGCAGGGCGCGTTCATCGAGTTTACTCAAAATAAGTTCACCTTTGCGGTCACGACGAAAACCACCGTCTGGATTCGGAATGGGTGCGCCTTCATCGCGTCCGATACCAATGGTGAAAATATGGACGCCATCCGTCGCCGCATCCTCGGCGGCCTTAATGGCCTGTCCGTGATGGTCTTCACCGTCGGTAATCAGGATGATGGCGCGTGATGCATGTCTTGAGCCTTCAAATGCTTTGATCGAAGTTGTAATGGCCTCACCAAGAGCAGTGCCTTTGACAGGAATAAGATCGGTATCAATATTATCGAGAAACATCCGCGCAGCGCTATAGTCCAGAGTCAAAGGACATTCTAAGAAAGCAGTACCGGCAAAGGCCACTAAAGCAATGCGATCACCTTCAAGCATAACCAGCAGGTCGGCAATTTCACGTTTGGCTCTTTCGAGTCTATTAAGTTGACCTCCTGATTCAGCGTCTTGCACCAGCATGCTGTCTGAAACATCAAGTGCGATGACGATATCGACGCCGCGGCGTTGAACATCTTCCCATTCAAAACCGTATTTGGGTTCTGTCAGGGTGAGTATGATAAGGCTGAGCACAATCAGTATTAAAACATTTTTCAGGCGTTGTCGGTTTAGACTGAATCCTTCAAGAACGCGTTGCAGGAGTATGGGATCAATAAACGATTCCATAAGGCGTTTTTTTGTTCTGGAGACATAGACAAAAAACAAAGTGGTTGCCAAAACCAACCAAAATCCCCAGAAATAGTCGTTGTGCGCAAAACGCACCTCACAAGCAGCATTCGATAGAGTTAAACCCAAGAGGAGGGATGTATGGAAAATATGCTTCATCTTATGGTATTTTCCTTAATCGCGTTCCAAGCAATACGATTTCTAAAAGCAATAAGCCCAGGGCCGGCAGGAGATAAAAATCAAAATCATCGTTGTACTCGAGATAGACCGGTTGCGTGATTTCTGTCTTCTCAAGTGCGTCTATCTTTTGATAAATGTCCTCTAAGGATTGTGCGTCTTGCGCTCTGAAATAGGCACCACCAGTTTGTTCTGCAACTTTTGTCAGCGATGCATCATCGATTTGAACATCGTCATAAACAACCTGTTTGCCAAAGAGAGAGTCGACAATAAAAGGCGCTTTGCCTTTGGTTCCCGCTCCAATGGCATAAA
>JASMKV010000021.1 GCA_030749035.1 Myxococcota bacterium
CAATAATGAACCATCAAACAACAAACATAATAATCAAAACACTTCTTAGACAACATCTTCTTCTTCTTCAATACCAAGCTTTTGCTTCATGAACATGATGCTCTCCTGGAGGCCACCTAAACTATCCACCAAGCCATTTTGAAATGCCGCTTTTCCTGTATAAACACGCCCCTCTGCCAAGGTCTCTATGCGCGCCAAAGGCAATTGGCGGCCAAAAGCAACCCGATCTAAAAAAGTCCGATAGTGTGCTTCAAGATAGGCCCGCACACTTGTTTTCATCTCCTCAGACCATGGCCGGGCCAACGACTCTGAACCGGCCAGATTGCTCGTTTTTAGCTCTTGACGACCCACAGCCAGTTTATTGAGCAACTCTTCCATATCTAAGCGCATGGCAAAAATTCCAATGGATCCCGTTATTGTACTGGCAGATGCAAAAATATGCTCAGCAGCACTGGCAATATAATACGCACCAGAAGCTGCAACATCTCCCATAGAGACATAAAGAGGTTTCTCCGCCGCTAATCGCCGCGCTGCCCTCCAAATTTGCTCGGAAGCAAAAACATCACCACCAGGGCTTTCCAACCGTAAAACAACTGCAGACACTTCCGGATTGTGTGCCAAATCATCCAAGACGGGCACCAATTCTTCCGAGCTGGTAGATGGTCCACCAAAGGGACTTTGCCCGCGAAAACGGGTAATAAGACCAAAAATAGGTACCACTGCAATGCGCTCTCGAGGTCCCCAGATTTTCTTTTTATATGGGGTGGGCAACCAAGAATACGCCTCGGGAGCACTGGGCGCTTTCGGGTTGGCCACAAGCGGACGACTTAAGCCGTCGATTAAACCCGCCTCTTTTGCTCTATACGCTGTAAAAAGTCCCTTTTCTAAGACTTCTTCAATCGCATCTGTCGATAGCTGACGCTCCTGGCTTAAAACACGCACTAAATGCTTTTGCCTGGCTTCTAAAATAGCCAAACGCGTAGCTGTTTCTTCAGGGCTTGCTTTGTTGTGTGTTAACGCATTTGGTGCAGTTTTATGGCTACCAATCGCCACACTTTCAAAACGCAAACCTATTTTAGCCAAGGTATTTGCAAAATAATATCCCTCAATAGCCTGACCATTAATGATTAATGCCGCCAAAGGGTCCATGAGCACACGATCACACAGGCCTGCAATTAAGTAGGTTTTTTCATCCCCGCCAAGGATTTCAGCCTCAACCTTGATTCCCTTAGCCTGAAGACTTTTAATTGCCGCTTGTAATTCTTCTACGTGCGCCCAGCCAACACTCACATGGTCTAATAAAAGTTTCACTTTTTTTACACGTGTTTGCTCGCTAAGAGCATGTAATTCTAAAGCTTGACGGCGAAAACGCTCCGGCTTGATGAAGAAGCTCTTTTCCTCAGCGATAAGATCTCCCGCTAGGACAAGTGATTCTGTTTTTTGACTTGGTACTAGAATACTTTCACGTCGTTTTCCGCTCGTTTTAAGAAGCAAAGTTTTTGAAATACCTTCGCGCGCCGTACCCGCCATAAATGATGTTTTTGTCCTATCTAAAGATGCATCAAATCCCATATCGATACGTTCTTGATTAGGCGCATACGCTAAACGTAAATGTATTCCAGGAAGAATCTCTACAGCAAAACCCCAACGTTGTTCGCGCAATGCAATATCACCGACATTATCCCAGTAGGTCTCAGCAATCACAGTTAAACGATCTGCGCCCTTAAGAGGTCGTAAACCCATTGATAATCGCCAAGATGATGGCATGGTTGCATTCTCTACAAGGGGTTCATTCATCTGTAGATTTGCAAGTGAGAGATTAAACCATTTGAAGGGTTCCCAAAAAAGTCCTAAATCATATGAGGGATCAATTTTCGTTTTGCCACGCCGATATTCGCTCACAACAAGTCCCAC
>JASMKV010000022.1 GCA_030749035.1 Myxococcota bacterium
TGAGAACACCGAAGCGACCTGCGCCGATGGTCTCGATAACGATGGCGATAATTACATCGACTGTGATGATTGGGATTGTGATTCATTTTTGCCCTGTAAAGAGGCGACCAATGAGCAGTGCTCTGATTTACAGGATAACGACAACGACGATGATATCGACTGTGATGATATTGATTGTCAGGAAAATGCGACCATTTGTGGCGGCGGCACAACGAGTGAAACGAGTGTTGCGGCGTGCGCGGATGGGACAGATAACGACAGCGATGGCGATATCGATTGTGCCGATAGTGACTGTGCTTCACTGACCATTTGCGACACGATTATTGAAACCACCATTGAGGCATTACGCAATCCAGACCACACGGACTATGATGCACTTGAAGACAACGAACAGCGCTTGGTGCGCTTAAGTGGGGTGGTGGTGACATCACCATTGTTGCAGGGGTCAAACGAACTGTATCGCTTTTTTGTGCAGGAAGCTTTTCCGCCTGCGGATACCCGTTTCCACGGCATTGAGGTTTTTGCCAGCGATCAAACACCGGAAATTCAGCCTGGCGACACCATCACCTTAGATGGTCTTTACGACGACTATTTCGGTCGACTCTCTATTGTCTATCAAGGGCATACACTCACAAGCAGCGGCACAGCGGTGACGACGACTTCTGTGGAAAGCCAAAATTTAGCCACAGCCGAACAGGCCAAACCCTATGAAGGGGTACTTATTGAATTGACTTCGGTGAAGATCACCTCGAACGAAGAGCCCCTTGACCCCGAAGAAAATGGTTGGAGTGAGGGTGATTTTTGGGTGGTCGAATCATCGTTGAGCACCAGCGCGGTGCCCCTGGCCGTCAAAGTCGAATATGCGGCACCAAGCAGCAACGCGGCAGATACGACCTTTGGTTACCTCAAAGGTTACCTAAGTATGGTCTGGAATATTTACCGACTCTTCCCGCGCGATGCGAGTGACTACGGAGCAGCTTCAGCCACCAGCGATGATGATGACAGCGATGGCCTAAGTAACGCCGAAGAAGCGCTCCTTGGTACCAATGCGGCCGTGGCGGATACCGATGGCGATGGCGACAACGATCTTGCCGAAGTTGTGGATGTCTCGGTCCCGGCGGATTCGGATTGCGATGGCAAAATTGATGCGATTGAAAGCTCTTTGGATGATGGCGATGGAGACTCAATCAACGACCAGAGCGACAGTGATGATAACGATGGCGCCAACGCCGACCCTGATGGTGATGGCACACCCAACAGCAGCGATGATGATGACGATGGCGATGGCCTTTGCGATCCGGGCATCGGTGCCGATATCGCCGATGTGTGTACCGCCAGTGGTGACAATTGCCCGACCACGGCGAATGCAGATCAAGCCAATGTTGACAGTGATGCTCTAGGTGATGTGTGCGATGCGGATATTGATGGCGATGATTATTGCAACCCTTCGGCTTGCGGTATTGTTGCGGAGCAGTGTGCAGAGGCGAACGACAACTGTCCAAGCGTTGATAACGCGGACCAGACCGATACCGATGCAGATGGTGCGGGAAATGCTTGCGATGGGGATGATGACAACGATGGGGTTGATGATGGAGACGACAACTGCGTACTCGTTCCTAATGGTGACCAGGCCAATACCGATGGCGACATCAATGGTAATGCTTGTGATACGGATGATGATGATGATGGCATTGCCGATGGCGATGACAACTGCCCTTTGGTTTCCAACGGTACACAGGAAGATACGGACGATGATGGTGTTGGCGATGCCTGTGAGGTGAGCGCAGCCACGCCACTGGTGGGTGAGCTGATGATCAACGAACTTTTGGCCGACCCTTATCCATCCGGCGGTGAAGGCTATCATAAATGTCACTATTTGCCGCTGCCCGAAGAGGAAGATGTGCTCGATGGGGATGTCAATTGTGATGGGGTGCGTGACACGAATCAGGATGAATTTGTCGAGTTTGTGAACATCAGCGGCAAAACTTTGGACCTGACCGGTTGCACCATTAATATTTCCGATGATGCGGAACCCGAATTTGAGTTTACCGAAGACTCCGCCGATCCATCAAAGTACATCATTGATGACAAGACCGCGGTGGTTATTTTTGGTGGTGGTGATCCGGTGGTGAGCAATTTTGCCGGCGCCAAGGTTTTTGCATCAAGCACCGAATGGTTCCTCACCAACAGCTCCAATGGGGCGCAGGTCACGCTCACCTGTTCCGACGGTAGTGGTGGCACCACCGACATCACCAGTGCGGGCTATGGTTCCAACTTCAGCGACCCAGTGATTCAGGCTGGGAATATTGACCAGTCGTTAACACGGGCAACCGATGCCGATGGTTCTACAGCTCTGGTTAAACATGAGGAAGCCACAGGCGTCATTTCCTATTGTGTCGATGATACGAATACACCGTGTAACGCATCCTGTACCTGCATTCCAGCAGCGTATTCACCAGGGACCTGCATCAATGGTGTACGTTTTCCAGATTGTTTGAACTAGGGGAAGCGGATCAATCCAGCGGTGATAGCCAACCCTTGTCAATAAGCAGGGGCTCAAGAGCCCGCAAGCTTAAATCATGCAGCGGCCCATTGGAGGCGAGCAGTCCTTTGCTCATGGCGATATCCTTCTTGTTGTAGCGCAAAGGATTGCCCAATAAATCGGTCATCATGCCGCCGGCGGCGCGAATAATCGCTTCTGGGGCGCACGCATCCCACTCCTTGGTGTGTCCTGAGGTCGTTAAATAGAGGTCCGCCGTGGCTTCAGCGACCCGCAACACCTTTAATCCCACACTGCCCATGGGCATGGTTTTTTGAATATTGAGACTTTGACTAAAGCGCTGCACATTTTTTGAGGGATGTGAGCGTGAAACCATCAGTGTGGCGCGTTCTGGATTATTCTCATGGGTCACCCGGACGTCTTTCGCCTGGCCATCGCGCTCCAGAACCGCTTTGCCAGGCACGCCCCAAATAAGTGTGTCGGTGGTGGGTTCATAAACCACGCCCAGTCGCGCTTCGCCATCGATGGCCAAACCGATCATCACGGAAAATTGACCGTTACCTTGTACAAATTCACGCGTGCCATCCATGGGATCGACACACCAGACCCGTCTTTTGCGCAAACGCGTGAGCTCGTCGACACTTTCCTCGGCCAAAATGGCATCGTCTGGTAGGGCCGCTTGTAGCCCCGTAACGATGAGTTCATTGGCCTCCTTATCGGCGATGGTGACTGGGTCAGATTGGGCCTTATCCTTATAATCGATGGTAAAATCGGACTGATAATATTTGAGCAGCAGGGCGCCGGCCTGCCTGGCTAAAGTACAGGCGATGTCTATTTCTTTCTCCAGTATCTTATGCATGCGGGGCCTATAGCCTCTCTGGCGTTAAGGCACCAGAAAATTCTTCTGGCGCGGTTCCTGCTTTCGATCTTCAAAAAACCACACTAAGCATTGACGCAGGCGCACGCATGCCCTAAAAGTTGAATGTTTTTAAGGCCTTTAATTAGAGAGTGGAGCATGTCGAGTCAAATAAAGAACCTCATTTTGGTTGCCAGTGCAAAAGGCGGCGTCGGTAAATCGACGGTGGCGGTCAATCTTGCGTTGTCTTTACGGGATATGGGCTATCGTACCGGACTTTTGGATGCGGACGTCTATGGTCCATCGATACCGACCATGCTCGGCAAGGATGCGAAACCGACTTCAACCGATGGTAAGAATATTATTCCAGTCGAGCGCTTTGGTATTAAACTGATGTCGATGGGCTATATGGTTGATCCCAACACGGCGATGATTTGGCGCGGCCCCATGCTGGCGGGGGCGGTGACCCAATTTGTCAATGAAGTCGAGTGGGGTGAATTGGATTATTTGGTTTTCGATTTACCTCCCGGCACAGGCGATATTCAATTGACCTTAGCCCAACGCTTCAAAGTGCGCGGCGCCTTGATGGTGACCACGCCACAAGAGGTTGCACTCGTTGATGTCATACGGGGTAAGGCCATGTTTGATAAGGTACGCGTACCGATTCTTGGGCTTGTCGAAAACATGAGTTATTTTATCTGTCCGCATGGCGATAGGGTCGAGATTTTTGCCCACGGTGGGGGACAAAAAGCGGCCAAAGAATTGGGTTTAAATTTTTTCGGCGAAATCCCTATTGAAACCAATATTCGCATTTGCAGCGATGACGGCACGCCGATTGTCGAGGCTCATCCTGATTCTGACAGCAGCAAACGTTTTGCGCAGGTGGCACAAGAGTTGGACGCAGTCATTCAAGCCCAGGAGGCAGCTGAAGCGGCGGCGCAGACGGGCCGTGGGAAGCTTAAAATCATCACCCACTGATGCTTGGGTGTAGGAGGTCGATGTGAAATCCAAAGGATGTATGCTGATGTGCTTGGTGGCTTTCGTGGGTTGCGCTGCAGCAACCGCATCGGAAACCAAAGTTCTGCCAAGATTACAAACGCTGCGTCCACAGGAGGCCAACGCCCGAACCTTAGAACAGCTTGACATCAATGG
>JASMKV010000023.1 GCA_030749035.1 Myxococcota bacterium
CTTTTCCTCAAACACTGTCTCATCAGTGCCGGCACAAAAATCCTCTGCAGAATTGTTCTGACTACTTTGTTCCTTCAAAGGCCCCAAAGCAAGAGAAGAACCTTCAGCGCTGTTCCCCACCACCCCCAAATCATCAATAATATGGTTGTCTCGCTGCAATTCCATCGCCAATTCGCCATTGCGCAAAGTCATATCAGGCGCGGTCGCAACCGGATTGATGCCCCCATTCACACTGGGGTCGGTACTAACACCAATCACCGCATAGGCACCCGACTCGACACGAACGCAATCAAAAACACCACCTGAAACGCCATTATCAATGGAAAACTCCTGCTCGGTTGCTCCATCATTGGTGTGCATCACCACAAGACGATTCAGATCAAGCGGGTAGGCGCCAATATTCTTGATTTCAAACCACTCTTTAACGCCTTCAACGCTCGCGAGTCCATCCGGATCGGCAAACGCTTCGGTAATTAAGAGCTCGCCGGGCAGCGCCACCATCATCTGTCGTGTCGTACCATCATCGTCACATTTGGGACATTCTGCGTAAGCCGTATAGTTGCCCGAATCATCTGCAATGCTGACACCAGTGGGCTCCGCCAAATCATCCACAAAACACAGAGGCAACTCGGTGTTGCTTGTAATCTGCGCATTGCTCGCTGTCACCAAGGATGCGAGCCCAAGTAAGGTCAGGGTCACATTCGAAGAGATGGTCAGCGTGCCGGTGACGCTTGCCAAATTGCTCAAATCACTCAGCGTTCGTACTTTGGCGTTGTTGCTGATGGTGAGGTTCCCGCCCACACTGGTCATCCCCTCTAAGCCATTTAAGCTGGCCAATGCCGCATTCGCGCTAATCGTAACATCGCCACTTAAAGATGCACTTACGCCGCTTAAGGCTGAAATATCGGTTAACACCGCATTGCCTGAAATATCCAAATCATCGCCAAGACTTGTTAAGCTTTCAAGTCCATCGAGGCTTACTAAAGCGGTGTTGTTTGAAATCGTTAAGGTGCCGCCGACACTGGTGAGTGAACCAAAGCCGCTCAAATTGGTAAGTGCCGTGTTGTTGATTTTCAAATCGCCATCGACCTCTCTAAGGCCTAAATCCAGAGTGGTCAAAGCACTGCCGTCCTCAATATTAAAATCACCGGTAACGGTATTTAGATCGGGTAACACCAGGGAGGTCAAGCCCGGTGCATTCACCGTTAAATTCCCGTTGATTTGATTAAAGCGGTCGAGCAAGGATACATCCACCGCATCTTCAATCACAAAATCGCCCGCCAGCATCCCCCAGGGCTCGCCATTACAAACATACGTCACAGCCTCCTCACCTTCATCCCGTTCGTCATTGGCATTGTTATCCTGCCACGCCGTCACTTTAATTCCCCCTTCGCTGCAATTGGTATCGCCTACGGGTACCGATTCATTGGTCACCACAACAGAAATACCATCGTCACCATCAGCACCATCAACACCATCCTGCCCCTGGGCCCCATCCTCACCCTGGGCCCCATTGCAAATCAAATCGTAATCCACCACCTCGTCCGGTGAGAGTTGTTCATCGCTGTTCTTATCCACACCCACAAAAAGAATCGTGCCGCCATCTGGACAAGCGGTGCTCAACTCTTCAGTCACCAAAGCCTGCCAGGCTGAATCTTCCTCATCCAACTTATCTTGATTCACCAGGCGCACGAGCAAATCCAGCGCATCTTCGCCATTGGTCACCGAAACACTCGAGCCATCCGAACAGGTGATTGAGTTGATGCCGTCGTCCCCATCGACCGAGCATGAGGTGCCATCGGCAATGGTCACGCTCGAGCCATCGGGACAAGTTAAGGTATAGGAGCCGTTGAGGTTATCGCTCACCGAACAGCTTTTTCCTGAGCTGTTTTTCTTGGTCGTTTGTGAGGGACAGGCAACAAGCCCAACGCAAAGGGCAAGCAGGACAAAAGGGCTGTAAATGCGGCGCATAAGGTACCTTCCACATGGGGTTTGCAGCGAACTCTGGCTTAGACGCCAGAACACCTGAAAATTATCGCCACAAAAAGCGATTTTGGTGTGTTTTTTCACTAAGTTCTCACCATAATTGATCTTTTTATCTCCCCGCGATAGCTTTCAGGGACACGATGGTCTAATGGGTAGGCGCAATGGACACGCAGGGCGAAACAAAACCACAACATGGCACGGTCTCGGCAGGCGACAGACACACGGCTCAGGCCGGCGCTGAAATGCTCGCATTGGGCGGTAACGCCGTCGATGCAACCCTGGCGGCCACGTTTACGTCCTTCGTTTCTGAACCGGGCCTGACCAGTCCTTTTGGCGGCGGTTTTGCGACCATCTGTGGCCCGGACATGCAGCCACAGGCCTTTAATTTTTTCGCCAACGCGCCAGGCCTGGGCTTAAACCTCGAAAACATTGCTGAGCAATGCGATTTTACCGGGGTCGAGGTGTCTTTTGGTCCCACCACACAAACCTTTCATATTGGCCGGGGCTCCACCGCACTGCCTTTGGTCTTACCGGGCCTTTTGCACCTGCATCAACGATACGCCCGTCTAAGCCTGGAACAAATTGTCCAGCCGGCCATTGATTTAGCCAAAAAAGGCGTGCGGCTTTCAGAACAAGTTGTCTGGGTGCTGGGCATGCTTGAACCTATTTTACGTTTTACACCGCCATCCGAAAAGTTGATCGCCCCAAGTGGTGAACTCATTCGCCCAGGAGAGCGCTATCACAATCCGGAGCTGAGTCATCTGCTCAAAAATTTGGCTGAAACGGGAAACACCAATTACTACGACCAAATATTGGTCGAACATTTTGGCCGTCCGCATGGCTTACTCACCAAAGAAGATTTTAAAGCCATCAAAATCAATCAAAGTAAGCCCATTCATATTCAAATTCGCCAATATGATGTTTATCTTAACCCCCCACCCACCGCCGGCGGTCTGCTGATTGGTTTTGGCTTGCGGCTTTTAGAAAACATCAATCCCGAAATATGGGGCGATGAGCTCCTTTGCATGAAACATCTGGCCGCCGCACTGGCCATCACCGTTAAAGCCCGTGGTTCTTATCTTGATGGTGCGCTGGCCACAGCCAGTACGATTGATGACTTTAATGCCATTTCAGAATGCTTTCTTTCAGATGAACATATCGAATCCTGGCAAAACAAGTTTCGCCACGCCCTTTATAACGGCGTGGATGTCCCTGTGCCTGAGCCATCGAACACCGGTAATACCACGCACATCTCTGTCATTGATAATCAAGGTTGGGCATGCTCGATGACCACAAGCAATGGTGAAGGCTGCGGCTACCTGGTCCCCGGCACGGGCAGCCTGGCAAACAACTTTATGGGTGAAGAAGATATCCACCCGCAAGGCTTCTTTAAGGCTCCAGCCGGTGGTCGTTTAAGCTCAATGATGTGCCCGACTTTAGTTTTAGAACATGGCAAGCCGATTTTGGCTCTCGGCACAGGCGGCTCTAACCGCATTCGAACGGCCATTTTACAGGTTTTAGTACATCATCTGCTCGGCAACAAATCCTTAGGGCAAAGCGTACATCAACCAAGAATGCATTTTGAGAACAACACGCTCTACTTAGAAAAAGAAGGCTTTGGCCAGTCCTACAAAACCTCAACCGTCAATGCTCTTAAAAACATGGTGCATCAATGCGTTCTTTTTGATGCGCCCAATATGTTTTTCGGCGGCGTGCATGCCGCTGCTGCCCATAATATTGGCGCTGGCGATAAGCGGCGTGGTGGCTCTGTCGCCACGACCTAGGACATCACCCACATGCCCAGACTATTTTTTCGCCCGCAACACATCATCACTGTCCTTTTCTTAATTTCAGGCGCAGTCGGTCTTATCTATGAAACGCTTTGGGCAAAATACCTAAGCCATTTGCTTGGCAACACGGCACACGCGCATACCTTTGTCCTGGCATTTTTTCTCGGTGGCCTTGCTGTCGGTTATATAATCATTGGTCCGTTTTCTGACCGCACAAAAAATGGTTTTCGCCTCTATGCCTACCTTGAGGCCATCATTGTCGCTTTTGCTTTCGCCTTCCCGCATATTTACGACTTTTCATCTGCGATCTTTATGCAAACGGTTAAAGGCATACCGGCCGATAGTTTCTCTTATATTGGCTATGAAATTATCTTAACCGCTGCACTTATTTTACCACCAACCATCTGCATGGGCGGAACCTTACCTGCCTTGATCAAAGCCATCACATCATCCATTGAGAGGGCCGAAAAGGACATTTCGTGGCTTTACTTCATCAACAGCGCCGGTGCGGTCCTGGGCACACTCCTTGCCGGGTTTTATCTGCTCCCTGAATTCGGTTTACAACACAGTATGTATATCGCCGGCACAGTGAATGCGTTTGTGCTTGTCTTGGCTTTTATCGGCTCTTACCTGCCCTTGGACTACACATCTCACAAGCAGCAAAGCAAATCGACGAACCTAAGGGTTGCCAGCCCGAAAATAACAACACAACGTTATCGCTATCTGATGGTCGCCGTTTTCTTTTCCGGGGCGGTTGCATTGCTTTATGAAGTTTCCTGGATACGTCTGCTTAGCCTGACCCTGGGCTCCTCAACTTACGCCTTTTCAATTATGCTTGCCGCATTTATTGGTGGTATTGCCTGTGGCAGCCTACTCATCAACAAACAAATTTTTCCAAAAATCGATTCCTTTACACTCTTTGCTTTGGCGCAACTTGGGATTGCAGGCAGCATCCTTTTTTCTCTCCCATACTATCAAGAAATTCCTTATTTCTTTGTGGAACTTAATTTTATTTTTGTGCGCAGCGACGACACGTTTCTGGTTTATTCTGCCCTGCAATTTTTCACCTGCCTTCTTCTCATGTTGCTTCCCACGCTCTGTTTAGGTATGACTTTACCACTCGCCACCAGAGCAATCAGTGAATCCGTCGATAATCTCGGCACGCAAATAGGCCATATCTTTTCGTCTAACACCGCCGGCAATCTTGTTGGCGCGGCCTTAACTGGAATTGTTTTAATGCCAAGCTTAGGGCTTCAACAAACCATTGAAGTGGGTATCATTATTAACATTGCACTTGGCGTTGTCGGTCTTCTCTTTGCAAGTCAGATCAGTACATTAACGACACGAATACTTGCCACCACATTTGTGCTCCTTTGCTTAATCCAAATGACTTTCGGCAAACATTGGGATCCCAAAGTCCTCACGGCCGGTGGTTTTCGTTACTTTCGTAATATGCAATCAAAATCTTTTGAAGAATTTAAAAAGCGCTTATCGCTCAACAAAGTTCTTTATCATAAAGACGATTCCAGCGCGACGATCACGGTCGTACATTACAATTATCCGAAAGGGGATATTGCGTTACGCGTTAACGGTAAGCCAGATGCATCCGCGAAGGGTGACTTGTCGACCCAATTGCTGCTCTCTCATCTTCCTCTGCTGCTCCAGCCAAACCCCCAAAGAGTGCTCAATATTGGCTTAGGCAGCGGCATCACCGCAAATGCAAGTTTAACCCATGATCTTGAGAGGCTTGATGTTGTCGAAATATCACCTGCTGTCGCCAAAGCGAGTGAGTTTTTTGCCGAATATAATAATCACCTACATAAGAACCCGAAACTCAATCTTCATATACAAGATGCTAAAATATTTATGAATCAGGTGACACAACCCTATGATGTGATTATCTCAGAGCCCTCAAACCCTTGGGTTGCCGGCATCGCCAATTTGTTTAGTGTCGAATTTTACGAGCAAGCTTCCAGCGCTTTATCCAGGAATGGTCTTATGGCCCAGTGGATTCACAGCTATGAAATGGACGACGATACCTTGGCCTTGATTCTGCGCACCTATATGTCTGTCTTTAAACATGTGAGCATCTGGGCTGTCCATCAAAGTGATTTTATTTTGCTCGGCTCCAACAATCCGATACAGCTCAATTTCGAACGCATAGAAGCACGCATGCGCAAGCCTGAATTACAAAAAAGCCTTGAGACCATTGGTATCACCAAGCTGAACACCCTTTTATCTTGTCAGCTTGGTGGCACCCAAACGGCCAAAGCCCTTGCCGGTACCGGGCCAACAAATACGGATGACCAGCTTATTCTTGAATACATCGCCCCCAAAACTTTCTACGCGGCTAAAAGAGTCAGTAAAATTTGGCAATATGACGAACGCAGACATAAGATTTACGGCAATGGTCTTATCTTAAACCCCTATTTAAAACAGCGAGACAAGCCTCTTTCCGCTGACGAGTTCGCTGAAATGGCCGCGTTTCATATCAATTACACACAAACTGGTGTCGTTCAAAACATTCTCTATGCTTGGCTGAGTCATTACCCTGAGATGGAAAAGCCCTATTGGGCACTTTACACTTTCCTGGAAAAATTAGACCCCAATACGGACACAGCATATTTTAGAAATAAAGCTCTCAATCTCGCCCCAGAAAACATGAAATATCTCGACGCTCTCATCAAAAAAGAAGGGCAAGCCTGGATGAAAAGGCGATCACTTTTCTCGCAAAGCGACAGTGCCGAGCTGCAGAAACTCATCCATCAGGCATTGGCCCTCAACGCTCCGGAAAAATATAAACTCTATCAGCAGCTGGCCAATATTCACGCTCTCGAGCAAAATCTCGATTTAGCCCTGGAGAATCTGGAAAAAACGGCGGCTTCCGCTAAGGATTTGTATGTTGAGCCTAAATTAATTTCTAATATTTACATACAAGCTGCGGCCATCAGTATTGATCAAAAGCTGCCGGGTAAAGCGCAAGAGTTCATCCATCTCGCTCGAAAAAATGACCCTCACAATAGTGCCTTAGCCCCATTGGAAACAACAATTCGTCAGATGAGCAAACCCACGCAGCAAAGAAAGAGTGGGTTGTAAAATGTCAACCCTCCTACGCCAAGCCATCATTCTTCTCTTTCTGCTCTCTGGCTGCGCCGGCCTTATTTATGAAGTTGTCTGGGCTAAAATGTTCACTCTTCTTTTGGGAAGCGATGCCGAAGCTCAAGCCTTAGTTCTGGGGATTTTTCTGGGCGGGCTTGCCTTGGGATATCGCATATTTGGTCAACTTGTCGACCGCTCTGCCAATACTTTGCGCATATACGCGTGGCTAGAACTGGCCATCGCTCTTTGGGCAATGATTTCCCTCTCGTTTTATGACACATGCGCCGAGTTTTACACTGCACTTGCCGCACAAAGCGACCTAAACTCTGCGAGCATGATTCTTGCTAAAATCGCAATGGTCAGCTTTATTATTTTGCCCCTCACAGTCTTTATGGGCGGTACCCTACCTGCTCTGGTCAAATGGGCCACACATCAAATCCATGACATCGAAAAAAGCCTAAGCTTTTTATATTTCATCAACAGTCTCGGCGCTGTGTTTGGAACAGTCATTGCCGGTTACTATTTGATTTCTTCTTTCGGCCTGGATCTAAGTATTTCTCTTGCCGCTCTTTTGAATTTGCTGATTGGTTGTTTCGCCTTGGCCCTCAAACGGATTGACTCAGCGATGCCTGCAAACACCAATCAAACCACGCCTGCAGAACGTGAAAGATCAAATGCACCAGAGCAATCACTGCCAAAACCCTTTATCCTCGGTGCGTTTATCATCGGCTTCACCACGTTATCGCTTGAAGTCGCCTGGGTTCGCCTCCTGACACTCGTTATTGGTGGGTCGACCTATTCCTTCTCAATCATGCTCGCTGCTTTTATCAGTGGGATCGCTCTTGGTGCTTGGGCTCTGAGCCGAGGCCTCTTTTCTCACGTCGCAAGCATTAAACGCTTTGTTCTTTGTGAGTTTTTGCTCGTCAGCGTCATCTTGGGCACCTTGCCCCTCTACCAATATTTACCTTATTTATTTTACCGCCTGAACAGTTTGTTTAGCCACAATGAGAGCGCATTTTACATTTTCGAAGCCACTAAATTTACATTCGCTTTCTGCCTTATGCTCATTCCAACATTTTTGATTGGAATCGCTCTGCCTCTCCTGACAACTGCAGCAACACAACAACTTGAAAATCTCGGAGAAAAACTCGGCACCATCTTTGCCGCCAACACCCTCGGCAATTTATGTGGTGCAATTGTCGGCGGCCTATTCTTGCTTCCGCTGCTTGGCATTAAGGGCCTTCTTGAAACGATGACCCTCCTCAACCTTTGTGTCGCGGTCTGGTTTTTACACATGTTTATCAAGTGGGGCAGAAATCAGAAAATCACCTGTCTCTGCATCTTTTTATTCACCCCACTTCTCTACTTTAGCACCAGTTCGCAATGGAACGATGTGCTTCTAAGCGCTGGCTCCTACAGACTGCAAAACCAAGAGGCCATGTCATACGACAACTTTTTAAGAAATATGACCCAAGGCAAAAAACTGCTTTTCTACGAAAACGACCGCGTCGGCAGTGTTTCGGTTATTGATTATGATTATCCAAACGGCAACATCAGTTTAGCCGTCAATGGCAAGCCCGAAGCTTCCGCCAGCAAAAACCCAGAAAAATCTTTGGACATGGCCAATCAACTTCTTGCCGGGCATATCCCACTCTTTCTCCATCCTAATGCCCGAAGCGTGCTCAACATTGGCCTTGGCAGTGGGATCACTGATGGCGCAATATTAACACACCCCATCGAAAAACTTGACGCACTGGAAATTTCGCCTGCTGTGGCCAAAGCCGCCGCATTATTTAGCGAATATAATGGTCATGCCTTAGAGGACACGCGCGTACAGGTTTTTGTCCGCGACGCAAAATCATTTATCGCTTTTAGTCCAAACAAATACGATATTATGATCAGCGAGCCATCCAACCCTTGGGTTGCTGGTGTTGCCAGTTTGTTTACACTTGAATTTTATCAACACGCCATCAATAAATTAAACGCACAGGGTCTTTTCGCACAACATCTTCATGGTTATGAAATGAACGAAAAAACTTTGGCGCTCATACTTAGAACCTTTTTGAGCGTTTTCCCTAAAGCTGCTCTCTTTTCAACCCAAGTTAACGACTACTTGCTCATTGGCTGTAAAGATGAATGCACGATGGACTTCGATGATGTCGAAAAGCGCTTTGCGTTACCCGGAGTGAACAAGAGCCTAAGTGGCATCAAAATCAACCGCATAGCAACGCTACTGAGCACACAAATTGCGGACAATCACATATTACGTGAAATTGCCGGCACAGGGGATATTAACGAGGACCGATATCCGGTACTGGAGTATCAGGCGCCCAAAGCGTATTTTATGAAATCGACAATACAAAGTCTTATGGAAAAAGATTTACGCTTAAAAGACATCAAGGAAAGTGACTCCTTTATTGCCCAATATATAGGGAAGAAAAACGGTGTTCTGGAAACCCAGGATTTTGCTAACCTTGTTGAATTCCATTCACGCTGGAGTGCTAAAAAATTTACTGAACATCTTATTCTTGCCTGGCAAGAACAATTCCCACACAACCCCGATGCCCTCACGCATGCCTGGAGTACCCATCTCAAAGCCAACAATCTCTCTGAACTTCAATCAACATGGTCACAAGGCCGCGCGCATCTGCCTGAGCCTGAAAAAGCCAACCTGGCTCTGACAAAATTAGCTCTCGATGCATTCAAAGGTCGGCACTCTCCCTGGCTCAATCTCGATACACACGCACCCATTCTTGATGCATCGGGGAAGAGCGATAAAAATCCAATATTGAATCTAAATATTCGTATGGCACTTTACGAATACTGGAAAAAATTTCCTGAGTATAAGTCAGCACAAACGCATCTGGATGTCGCAACAAAATATCTCAAACAAATAGAAACAGGAAATCATACATACAGTCCACAAATGCAGACATTCATCGAAAAGATGTCCCGAAAATTGGCTGCAGCACACTCCCAGAACGCCCCTTAAACAATCGCAAAAAACAATGTTTTTTACACGGCTCTTCCCACTCCTAAGTATCTTAATTACATGATCTTTTTTAACACCGAAAAGGCGGGCATTTGGGCTGTCTAAAATGATTGACCCTCAGTCCAAAAACGCTATGCTCTAAAAAATATGAGCGACGCAGAAGCACAGCAGCCATTTGAATGCAAGGCATGCGGCACCATGTGTGCCTATGAAACCGAAGTCTGTACCGGCTGTGGTGAATCTGTTGCGCCACCACTGCCCGATGATCTCGTTGGGACGCTTCTTGCGGAAAAATATGCGATCGAACGTAAGCTTGGTGAAGGCGGAATGGGTATGGTCTATTTGGCAACTCAGGAACCCATTGGCCGTACAGTGTGTCTGAAAGTTGTCCATCAAGATATTTGCAACGATCCGGTTTCTTTTCGGCGTTTTCAGCGCGAAGCCGAAATGGCATCAAAAGTCATGCACCCCAACAGTGTTGAAATATATGACTTTCAACAATTGCCCGACGGGCGTGCATTCATTGTCATGGAACTGGTTAAAGGTGCTGAGCTTACCGATATTATTGAAGCGGATTACCCCTTTGAACCTGAACGTATCATACGCATTTTATCGCAAGTTTGTGGCGTCCTCGATGTGGGTCATCGTCTCAAAGTCATTCATCGCGATCTTAAGCCTGACAATATTATGGTTGATCCCAGTGCTCAGGGAAAAGATTTTGTGAAGGTCCTTGATTTTGGCCTTGCAAAATCATCAGAACAAGCCCCCGGGGCAACGCAGCTTACGATGGCAGGAACAGCGATCGGTACTCCTGAATACATGGCCCCAGAACAATGCATGGGCAAACCGGTTGGCCCCGAAACCGATATCTACGCCGTTGGTGTTATTCTCTATGAAATGCTTGCTGGAGTGAAACCGTTTGAATCGGCCACCATGGCCGGGTTTCTGCAAAAGCATGTCACCGAAACACCACTGCCACCGTCACGGCGAGCACGCGCTGGTGGCGTTGACCCTGAATTGGAAAAACTGGCCTTATGGGCTCTAAAGAAAGACCCCCAAGAGCGCCCTCCTTCCGCAGCAGAATTTCAACGTCAGCTTGACGCGGCGCTGCCACAAGCCGAGTCAAAATCAGGAAGTCTTTCCGCACTCAACGATCTCCTTGGCGATGTGATGATCCCCAATGTCGAAACTCAAGAAAGCAGTGAAGAACAGCGTTCATGTGCAGTGATCACTTTTGACCTCGTCCCGCCAGCCGAAGCTAAAACCCCTGAAGGCCTTAAATCCTATTTTGCACGTTTAGTCGATGTTTCAGAAGACGCAGGCGGTGCTGTTGCCACCCAAAGTGAACGCGAACTGAAAGTGGCATTTGGTTTACGTAAAAATGACCCCTGGGTCATCGAACGCACCATCCAATGTGCAAGTCGCGTCTTAAAGTTGACCCCAAAATCAAGTGCTGGGATTCATTACGGCTCGGTTCTAAGCAGTGGTCAAGCTTGGGCACACAGCGAAGTCTCTGATTTGAGTGAACGTATTTCGGGGCGCGGACAAAGTGGGCAAATTCTCTTAACCCAGGACGCCAACGAGCTTGTCCAAGACTCAGAAACGCGCTCTTTGGCGTCGATTGAAATCAAAGGCTTTGACGAACCGATACAGCTGATTGAAGTTGTGCACGTCAGTGAAAAAAACGATGCGGCAGCAGATCCCATAACCCCTAAAAGCGTTGGCTCAAATAATCCAACGATGATGAAAGGTGCAGAGCAAGCATCGGTAGAACAAGTTTCCGCAACCATGGCCAAAGGCACCGCCGCCGTTGGAGCAGGTGCGTCTGCAACGCCAAAAGCTGAATGTTTTGTCGGCATGGACACACCACTCAATGACATTAAAACCGCAGCGCAAAAGACTGTCGCTGAAAACGGACAAGTGATTCTCTTAAGCGGATCTCCTGGTTCAGGCAAATC
>JASMKV010000024.1 GCA_030749035.1 Myxococcota bacterium
GCGGCTTCGACAGCTTCTTGAGGCGCTTCTTCGGCAGGTTTTTCCGCTTCGGCGGGAGGTTCTGCAGGCGCCTCTTCTTTATCTGCACCCTCATCGACAACATCTTCTTGGCCAATGACGGACCAGGTCCAGTTCTCTGGCACCGATTCATCGTAGCCATCGGGGCAGGCGGCATAGTTCTTGTCGCTGGCGCGCACCAGAATATCGCTGCCAAATTCTTCTTTCCAGCACAGATGGGCATAGCGATAGGCAAAGCCGGCATTGGGAGAGACAACCTGTTTGACGGGTTTGCGTTCACCGACGACCTCGATGCCGATATGACCCGTATGGTGCAAGACCGCATGGACCCGCAGATCGACTTTAGTCTCCTGCAGGATGGGTAAATCCACCAGCACGGCGACCGATGTGACCAGGCGTGAGGCATCGCCATTGCGTTGGATATAAGCTTTGCAGGTGTCGTTGAAATCATCCTTCACCATAGGCGTGAGTTTCATTGGATCAACGGAGAGTACCAGCACCGACATGCGCTCCAGGACTTCAAGCTCATAGCCCAAATGGGGACTAAGCTTTTCGAGGGACGCTTCTTCGCCAAAACTAGGGACCACGGATTTAAAGAAGGGAATTCGGGAGTCAACGTGCAGCGGCACCTCTTTGACGCCACAGTCGGAAAGAAAGGCACCGCGATGAAAACCAAACTTAGCGGATTTGGCACGAATCCCTAGATTTCCTACCTGCGCCTGCGAGGAGGTGTTGTCGAAGTAGCTCAGGCTTTGAAAGGAAAAGTAGGCCGGCGCAGAGCAGCTTATGGTGAATATGCTCATGGCTGTGATGCTGAACAATCGAATCATCATGGTTAAACAACTTCTCCTGCCGCCAGGCTAGAGCGCCCCTTGTTTTAGAGAGAGCACCGTTTATTCTATCGACTCAAAAGCGTGGAACTTTAGGTGCTTAAAAGCAAGTTAGCAACTCTGATTTCCGGGTCTAAATCGCTTAATTAAGGCAAATAGTGATGGTTTTAAGCCCGGTGCCTTTGCGGCTGGAGCTGGAAAAGATCCTGTTGAGGCCCAGATACCAAAAAGCATCCGGTGTACCTTCGTTATCGAGCATTGGATTGATGCGTAAAAGCGCGTCATTGGAGTCTTCAATACAGGGCTCGAAACCACTGAGGCCTTGATCGGTAATCACAAGCTCCCGCTGCGAACAGCCACTTTCAGCAAAATAATCTTCCATGTTTAAGAAATGTTTGTTGTCGGTGCTGTAGTCGCTTTCGTAGCCATGCAGTTTGGTGCCGTGGGTATGAATTTCCGCGTCATTCGAAGAGGTAGAGCTGTCACCGCCCCAACCATTGCAGGTCGATGAATCTGCGAGATGCAGGGTGTAGCCTGTTGGATCACAGACTTCAAAATCGAGTTTGAGGGTTGTGTAAGCGTCCATATCAATCCGCGCCTTGCCACGTTTGTCGGCCAGTTGCATCATCAGAACATCTTGTCCGCAATTGCTTTCTCCCGTGTCGAGATTGATGTCGCAAGCATAGGTGCATGTGGGGTTCGGGATGGGCGCGCAGCACATGCCGGCCTCATTTTCAATCTCCCCATCCGGGCAGCAAGAGACGGGCATGTCGAGATTGGCCTGACATAAGACGTCGCTGCGCTCTTCGTTGCAGACAACCTCACCGGGCTGGTCACAACCATCGTTTGTCGGCACACTACATGCATCACCCACTTGCGGGAAGGGATCATCCACGGTGCCGTTGCAGTCGTTGTCTTCGCCGTCGCAAATTTCCTCTACCGGCAAAAGCCCACAGAGCGCATCTTCACCAGTCTCAGAACATTGTTTGACGCCTTCGCGCATACAGGTTTCGCCTGAGGCCATATTAAAGGTTGCGCTGCAGCTCTCACCAACACCAAAGCCTTCATCAACGTCGTTGTTGCAGTTGTCATCGTTGCCATTGCAGAGTTCATCTTGTCCTGGGTTGATGTTTGGGTTTGAGTCATTGCAATCATCACCAAGGTCACAGTCTGTGCCGTAGCCGTCTCCAT
>JASMKV010000025.1 GCA_030749035.1 Myxococcota bacterium
AAATGGTTTTTTTTTGGCTTTATATGTTCACTTCTTTATTTATGGTGTGATTCGAAGGGTTTAGAAATATCAAACGATCGACTTTCGTACATTCCCTTTGCCCTTTGCCATAAAATAGGTATAAAAAGAGCCGTCGGTGCCGGGGTGGCGGAATTGGTAGACGCTGGGGACTTAAAATCCCTTGTCCTAATCGACGTGCCGGTTCGAGTCCGGCCCTCGGTACCAGATATTCTTTAAAAATCGGATTTCGGAAGTCGGAAGTTGGTCATCGGACATCGGTCATCGGTCATCGGTTTTCGGACATCGGTCATCGGTTTTCGATTATCGGTTATCGGCCATCGGTTATCGGCTATCGGAAATCGGAAATCGGAAATCGGTTTAAGGAATTCGGGTGAGACCTTATTTAGTGGGTTATCGGCTACCGGTTATCGGCTACCGGTTATCGGTTATCGGTTATCGGCTACCGGTTATCGGTTATCGGTTATCGGTTATCGGTTATCGGTTATCGGTTATCGGTTTTCGGAATTAGGATATCGGACTTCGGTATTCGGCTATTGGTTATCACCGCCATTTACTCAACATCGCCGCAAGATAATCACATCGCTCAATCGTTTTTTCGTGAAATCCTTCTTCAATAAAACCAAAGCTTAAAGCCACATCATAAACCGCCGCAACTTCATAAAGAGAACCCTTGGCAATGCGAAAAAAGCGCTCTCGCTCTCTTAAACCTTTTTTGCCATTACCTTCAGCAAAATTAAGAATAATGGATGTGCTGGCGCGTTTAAGCTGGTCCACCAAATAACCGTAGCCTCTTGGAAGCTGTGCAATGAGAACATTTCCATCCTGCAGCAGGTTTTGCGCTTCTGCAAAGATTCTTGTTGAACGAAAAAACATCTTTAAGCCTCCTCTTTAAGAAAAATGCGGTTGCATCCTGGGCAGAACCGCATTTTTTTTAAAAGGAGAGCACAAATGCAATTTTCACAAACAACGATTTACAGAAAAACCATGGATTTGATTGATTTAAGCCAGGCCATACTTATAAAGAAGGAGATGATTTCTTCACCTCCACCCATAAGGTTTGAGCCCTCAAAATCCCTTGATTCAAAAGCACAGACACAGTGACTAATAAAACAAGAAAGGTAACTAGGATTTTCCCACCCAAGCTTAGATTTCCCCACATTTGATGCACTGAGTTTTCAGAAAACACCGTGATTTCAGGGCATTGCGAGTGTGCCCTTTGGCCCAGGTCTTGCTCTATTGGACGATGTGCAGATTTTTTCCCTACCAAGCATTTATGAATTGGAGACTGTTTGACTATGTACTCAATAAAAGAAAGACGCACTATGGCAGTATGCATTCGTATTGGTTTTTCCCTTTTATTTTTTTCTGCTTCAGCGTGCACGCACTTAGATGAATTAGATGGGCAGGGGTTAGGTCGTTTAGAGTATGAGCTAAAAGAGAATTCATCGGCAGGTTTTGCCAATGGTAGGAGTACGAAAAAGGTTAAACTCGCAAAAAAAAGCAGGCCTGACTTAAAGGGGCTGACGGGCGTTTTAACGTTGCCGACCGCAGGATTACCCAGCGGGGCCCTCAAGGATGATGTCCAGGAGCACAACGCGAGAGCGGAAGAATTGTTGCTGGATGATGTTGGTGACCAAAATGACGATGGTTTGCAGGATAAGAACGATTTGTTGTGGGCAAAACATTGTGGCATTGCGGCCCACGCGCTTGCCGACGCCGATGATGATGGGAGAATCACTTTTGCCGATTGTCTTGCCACCATAAAGCCTGGACACAGCTTAAAAAGCGCATGGCTGAAAAATATTTTTCAAACGCCGAAAACGACACCGCAACGATCCGAAAACGTACACATCGAAACCCAGATCGCATCTTTTGAAGGGCTTGAATTGCCAGCACTTAATCTCGACGTTGTTCCCAAAAAAATTATTTTTGAGCGCGAGGGCGTAGAGACCCCTGGTTTGCCGTCGAAACATGGGGATTAATGGAACGATTTAAATTGATAAGAGCATCTCTTCGGGCAGGCGTCCTTAGTCTTGGTCTGATATTGCTGAGCCTGCCTTTGCAGGCCCAAAGCCTGGGCGGGCCTTATATTCTAACCGCGGTAGATGCGAAGAGCACTTTTGTTTCGCGTGCGGAGACGGAGCTCACTGTCACCGATGCGTACGGTTTGGGTATTACCCTGAGAGTGAGCACGATTCCTGCAGCGATTCCTTTTACATCTCATTACACACAGCTTAGTGCAGCAAGTCTCAGCTTAATGGGTGCTTATTTAAGTCTAAACTTTAATGCGGACGGGACATTTTCTGTCGCAGATTACAGCCATGTTCCAACGATTGATACGATAAAAATTGGTCAGGAATGTACGACGCTCACGCGACTCGTTTCTGTAGATGGCGTAGGCATGTACACGCTTTATCCCGATATATCTGTCTCCACCGGCGGGTATAATGTTTTGGGTATACCGGGTATTGCTAATGGTATCCCGGCACCCTGGGGGACCTTTGGCATAGACCTTCAAACTTCTTTGAGCGAACCGGTTTTCGGCGGTGAATTCCCGACACTTCCCGCACATCCTGCACTCTGTGACCCTTATGATGCCTGTTTCCCTTTTACGATTGGTGATATCGATGGTTCGGGAAGCCTGGAAATTTATCCGGATGAGAATTTGCTGGGCATACCTGAATATGTTCCGGGCGGCCAACCCTTGACCGGTTTGGCCGGAGGTTTTTATTATAAATCCAACACCTGGCGGCCTTCAAGGTTTCCGGGCAATACACCGTTCAACTTATATATGGAAACACATACTGTTGATGGTATCTCGAGTGGAACAGGTTTTGGCGATGATGTGTACAACGATGAAGATGGTGACGGTACTAAATTCGATCGCCATATTGGTATTCCAGCTATTAGAGCGACTCATATGAATCCTGCTTGTGGGTTTAGTCAGCCTATTTTTGGTGATGTAAGCGGCTATTTTGCGGCGCAGGGTATGGGTTTTTGTGTTGAGTTTGTGGATCAGGCCGTCTCCGGATACGTTATGGATCAGAGTGGCATATATGCACAATGGGGCGACTACTTCACCGCTCATGCTGCACTCTTTACAATCTGTAAAGAAATAATGTCTGAAGCTACTTGTGCAGCCATTGGCGGCGGTATTTTGCTGAGTGATGATTCAGCTGCTGATTTTGACTCAGCCTGTTTGTCTGATTACAACCCGATGGATATCTCAACTTTGTTGGACTGTAGCGGTCGGCTGACCATGAACTTTGATGTTCCCTGTGTGCCCGTGATTGAAGCTCGGGAAAAGATACTTGAGTTTAAGGAAATCTGTAACGGCAGTGGTGATATAAACCAGGATGGGAATATTAATGTTATGGATGTTGTGGCTTTGGTCAACTGCGTACTGACCAACACTTGCGAAGGCTGCGTTAATGATATGAATCAGGATGGGGATATTAATGTTATGGATGTCGTTGCACTTGTGAATGCCGTTTTGACTGGTGAATATGGCGAATATTGGATGTGCTCTTCTGTGGAGCAAAAGGTTGAATCTTTTTTGAACGATGGGACAGCCCCCTGTAGCACTTTGAACAACTGTATCAATTTCACCCAGGATGTCCTGGCCTGTGAAACCAAAGATCTAATTGAGGCCGGTATCTTAAACACCATGCTGCAAGCGTATGCACAATCACAAAACAGCTGGGGACAGATCCCCTATCAGGATTGCATTGGATGTGGTAGCTGCAACGAACCTTCGGCCTATTTACTTCATAACGATTGGTCAAATCATTCGGCAGGCAGCGCGATCTTCGGAATTGATAACATCTCTACCGGAACAGCCAATCATCCATGGCCTGAGCTTTCGCTGGATTTTGATGATTCAACGGGGGAAATCAATATCGATTTCAGTGTCTGGGGTGTGCGGATTGATGCCGGTCTTATCGCGGACACAGGACCTTTTAATGTTTGCGAAAACGATTTTCGGGTTGGCTGCGCATTGGAAAGTGATGTTGGGGAGGACACGGCATTTAGGTTGAGTTTAACGATCACACCGGTTTTGGATTCCTCAACGGGGCAAATCGCTTATTTTGAGACAACGGTAAATCACGACGACACAACGTACTCTAGTACCGGTTTTGAGTTTTGGTGGGTGAATTGGGCTGAAGGTATTTGGAGTAGCTGGGAATTTATCCTCAATATCGCCGGGAACTTGATGAGTCATAACCACATCGCGGCGCTGCTTGAGGGATTTATTGTCTCGATTTTTGATGACCTGGTTGGCCCGGACGGTGAATACGTGGAGGTTCTTGCGCTTGCCTATGAGTAGGCAAGGGGGATCCGTTCAGACAGGAGTATCGGCCGTTGGTGGTGCTGTCGAAATCATGGATCTGAAGCGAAGGAATGCTAGTGAAATGCTTAGGGGAGAGATGACGATTGATGAACGCACATTTAAGGGATCGCTCCCTAATTAAGTCTCAGCCAAATTTGCTGGGGGCTATCGGCCATCGGTCATGGGCAGCTCGCCTGTATCGACTGATCTTCGGCAGCTCACCTGCGCGACTAAGCTGCGGCTATCACTTCGTGCACTCGCAGCAAGTCTTGCTACGGTTCGCACCATTTAGGAGCCCCGTCGGAAAGTCTCCCAACGCTTCACACGGTCATCAGCTATCGGATATCAGAATTCGGGTGAGACTTTATTGGGGGGCTTCTGCAACGCCACAGCTTGGAATAAAGACGGTGCCTGGCACCGTTTGAAGGAAGGTTCAAAGGTTTCGATTTCACCCGAACTAAACTCCGCTCGAGTTCAATGCGGGCACCGTATCGCTTAATATCGGCAACTTTACACTTAACCCGCCGATACTCAGATTTGGAACCGATATGTGGCAATACCTAACAAAAACAGCAGGCTCAATGCTACGAATAGCATCCGACTTCGTTCCATTTTCGGAGCATGACAAAAGCCGCTCATTTGGGGTCAGTGATTCCCCCGGCGATGCCAGGAAAGTCATATCCAAGATGACCATCGCTGACAGCGCGACATTTGGGGGCGGCAATCTGCCACCGGGTGTCTCCGCCTGGCGAACGGGCGACAATAGTTTTGAAGCGGTGTCTCCAATGGCAAGCATTCGTGCAAAATTTACCGTCAAGCCGGACGGTTTTGGTGGAAGCATCATAACCGAACACATTTCCGCGCGAAGCCCCATTCCCGGGGTAGGCTTTGTCGCAGATATGATTCACGACGTCGCAACCGATCCCAAACAAGCCTATTACGTCTCGCGCAATAGATAAGGCTTGACGCCATGGCAAAAAAATAGTGCATACGCTCAAGTAACACATCATCATCGAGTATGGGTTCGGCGGAAAAGCGTCTTGCCCAGAATTTACCACGCCAATCGATTTCTCTACCTACTTTGCGGGCAATATTGGATTCGAGATACATCATAAAATTTAAGATTTGGCTTTATTGAATCGGTCACTGGTGTTGTCTATGAACACTCTTGGCCCGCATCAACGCGAACGCGGGGATCCACAGATCTATCTCTGTGCCAACGTATGGAGTTCTTCGTAGAAACTATTTGCCCTGGCAACAGTCGTCTCGGCATTGTCGCCAAAGGCGTAGACGTGCGCATCCTTGTCCTGTCGATCGTAGTAAACCAGGTCCTCACCCTTCTCTACAATCTCGGGCGTGTTGGGCACTGGATCTCGGTAGAGCGCGACACCGACCCTTCCCGGGATTGGCCGAGGTAAGGGAGGACAATCCCCCAACTGCAGGCGCACCATTGCCTCCACTGCGTCGCCGTTCTCCAACACGCGGGGGAAACATGGACACTGATTGGCAGAGATGCGAGGGTTGATCTCCATCACTCGGGCTTCACCGTTTTTTACAAAGAATTCGACGCAAACAAACTGGTTGTCGAAGCCAAAGTTCTGATGCAAACACGCCACAATGGTTTCAAGAGCGTCCCAGCAGGCCTGCTGCTCTTGCTGGCTTAAAGCCACTGTCGGCACCAGCAAGAAATCAAACTTTTCGGGGTTGTCTGGGGCGTATACATTGTCGGTGATGCACCAGGGTTTCATCTTGCCATCGTACACAAAGCCATCACAGGACACGCGCTTCCACGATGCGTCGACGTATTCTTCGACGATGCCGATACAATCACGCACATCTTCGCTCACAAGAGAGCCGCCCAGGTCCCCATCTATGGTGATTATATCACCGGGGGCGACATCAAGGCCGTAGAATGGGTTTTTTTGACCGGGGGATACTCTTTGAACCCCTATGGAACTCACCCCGAGTGTCGGTTTGAGAATCAGCGCGTCGCCGCAACCGAGGTCCGGAATGTGGTGATCTTTGGCGGTGATCCCGGCAAAGGGGACCGTGTCGGCGCCTGCGATGAGTCGCCGGGTCAGCAATTTATGGGCGCAGACGACAAAGGCTTCCCAGCTAGCGCCCCTTGGCCTGGGGTGCGCGCTCAGGGAGAGGGACTGTACTGCCCGGGCGAAAACGTACATTGCGTTGTCCGTCAGGGTGACCACTTTAGGGAACTGTTTTTTCGCAGAGAGAGGGGAGTCTGTACAAGTACGCCGGAACGCTTCGGCCGAGGCGCGCAGTGTTTCGCGCTTGCTGTCGTCAATATTGAAAAAACTGAGCCGCTGCTGCCGATGTAGATCGGCGAGCCGCGGTGAGAGCTTCATGATCTCGGTGAACACCGACGCGTGCCACCACTTGGTGGTGAGGATGATGACTTCGTAGCCATCGTCGTGTGGTTGTTGCAATGTCATGAGATCAGGGATCAGAGATCAGGGAAATTTTACTCTCCTGACCCTCTGCGAGCATCAGCTCCAGACTGGTGCAGCCTTCGGCGTGTTTGGCCAGGCAAGCCCAGGGGTACAATCTCACCGCCTCCTTCATCTTGGTCCTTTTGGTTTATTTTGTGGTCTAGGAAAGATAGCAGCAGTAGCGGGGTCTTACAAATGAAAATGATCCGAATCCATGTACTTGCGCTTTTAGTCACTAAAGGTTCAAAGTCTTTTGTGTCCACCCTGCGACATCATGCATGATGGTCTGTTTTTTCATCCCGCAAAAAACTTAAGTCTCACTCACGACTCGCTCGGTACCAGATATCACTTAAACAATCGGGTTTAAGTTATCGGTCATCGGTCATCGGACGTCGGTTTTCGGGAAAGACTTTTTTTTTGGAAGCTTGAATGCCCTGGGCTCCTAGGGTAGCTATGGGGGTAGGGGTTTTTACCCGTGACTAAACCCGCATGTTTTTGCATTGAAGGCAAAACGTGCGAATACGTATCGAGTGTTAAGCTGATGCTCGAATGTCCTAGTCTCTACTGA
>JASMKV010000026.1 GCA_030749035.1 Myxococcota bacterium
ATCGGTCATCGGACACTCGCCTACTCGACTAAGCTGCGACTATCCTTTAACAGGCACCCGCAGCAAGTCTCCGTAACGGCTCGCACGGTTATCGGTCATCGGTAGCTCGATCCATTGCTTCACCCTTCACCTCATGTTAACCCCACCTCTATGAGCGCTGCCCGCACCGAACGACTCTTAAATCTCTTGGCCCTTTTGCTCAACAGCCGTCGGCCTCTGTCTTTTCAGGAAATCCGCGACTTGGATGAGTTTTCCGCCTATCAGCTCGATGATCCTAAAAGCGCCGAGCGGGCCTTTGAGCGAGATAAGGCGACCTTGGTGGATTTGGGTGTACCCCTGCGCTGGATTGGTGGCACCGAAGAAGATGAAGATGGCGGCGGTTATGTTGTCGATGAAAGCGAATACTATTTCCCCGAACTCGATTTAAGCCCATCGGAAGCAGCCCTCTTATCGATTGCCGGTGCGGCCTTGTGTGCCATGCCCGGTTTTCCACAAAAAAATGCGGTGCAAAGGGCTTTAGCCAAGCTTGGTTTTGATGCGGAGCTGCCTGGAGATTTACCGGTGGTGGCGCATACGCCCCTGCATCAGGATGCGCAGGCCGAAGTGATTGGCGAGCGCGTTGAAATGCTGCACGATGCGGTGGCCAAGGGTCAGCGTCTTGAACTCGCCTATCGCTCTTTGGGCGGCAAAGTGGCCGAGCGCGCGATTGATGCTTACGGCATTTTTTATCGCCACGGTATTTGGTATGTGGTGGCCTATTGTCACTTGCGTGAAGACATTCGCACCTTTCACTTAGGCCGCATGGAGGCCTTAGAGCTGATTAAAACCAAGAACCCAGTGCCCCATTATAGCTTACCGAAAGATTTTAAGCTGGCGCGTTATTCGCAGCGACGGGCCTGGCAATTTCCCGAACATGGGCCGGTCAAGGTGATCTTACGTTTAAGCGCAGCCTGTCGCGGCAGGGAGGCAGAACTTTTTGGCCCCGATGCGCGTATCGAAGAACACGATGGCGAGACTTTTTTGCGTTTAGAGGTTTCGCATCAAAAAGCTTTTTTTCGCGAGCTCTTACCTATGGGCACCAATGCGGAGCTCTTGGCACCGCAAAGCTGGCGCGATGAATTGGCAGACATCTACGGTAATTTGGCGTTACGCTATGAGCAAGGAGGCGCTGCATGAGTGTGCAGGAACGTCTCGATAGGCTCCTTTATATTGTCCCTTATGTGACCCAGCGTGATGGGGTGCCTTTTGATGAATTGGCGACGGAGCTTGGTCTCTCACGCAAGAAACTCGAAGAAGATTTGGATCTGCTGACCATGGTCGGTCGCCCGCCGCTGACCCCAGATCATTTGATCGACATCTATGTTGAAGACGATGTGGTTTATGTGGATTTAGATCAGCGCCTCTGCCGTCCTTTGCGCTTAAGTCGAGCTGAAGCCAAAGCGCTCGTCTTAGGGATCAAACTGGTTGGGCATTTGCTTGCTGAGAGCAGTGCTTTAGATGCGGTGGTGAAAAAAATCACCAGTCATTTTAGTGCGTCTGAGCGTACTTATATGGAATTGGCCGAGCAAAGTATTGCCCTGGCCGAGCAGGGTGACGCTTCGGCCCAGCCTCTGCAGGTGTTGCGTCAGGCGGTGCAGATGCATCGCTTGGTGGAACTCAAATATTTCTCCGCCTCGCGTGGTGCACTCTGCGACTATAAGGTTAAGCCCCTCGGACTCCTTGCCCACAGTGGTTTTGATTATGTCTTGGCTTTAGATTGCGGTGCCGATGATAAAGAAAAACTCTATCGCCTCGATCGGGTTGCCGGGGTAAGTCTCCTCTCCGATTCTTTTGCGCTGAATGAAACCGTTGATTTGGAACGTTTTCGTCAGGAGAGTTCTTTCCAGGCAGTTGACAAAGAAGAGGTGATGGTCCGCTTTGCGCCATCCTGGAAGGCCCATCTGGCGGAGCATTTTGCC
>JASMKV010000027.1 GCA_030749035.1 Myxococcota bacterium
GTGGTTCGTAGGGGGAAAAATGGTTTATCGAAATATCACCATGAGTTTTGTTGTGTTGCTGATTTGCGCCTGTATGGTCGAGCTTCCATCCTTAGAGGATACGACTTTTAAATGCACCGATGATGAAAATTGTGCTGAGGATTATCTTTGCGATGAGCTTGTGGTTGATGATCAAAACCGTGGTACGTGTCTGGCAGTCGTGCGGGACAATCCCAGTTGCGACAACAGTCAGTGTCAAAACGAAGAGTGTGTCAACGATCCCACTATGGGACAAAATGGTCAGCACCGATGCGTGGAAAGAAGTGGCGGGAGCTTTGGCACTCAGTGCAATCCCCATGCGGGGTCGTATTGTGAGGGTAGCGGTAATGCCTGTATCGATGGATATTGTCATTCGCTAAACAATTGCAATCCTGGCGCCGGTAACTGTTCCGGGGATGAAGTCTGTGTGCCTATGGATGATGGCCATCACTGTGTGCCTAAGGGTAACTGCAGCTTCCCTGGCCAAGGCTGCTCGGCTAAATGGGGTGATAGTGATGTACAAAGCGGTAATGGACTGTGTGTACCGATGCATGATAATGACGGAAATGAAACAACCGTTTGTGCGCCATGTCCACCAAGTTCCTGCCATTGCGGCGGCTCTACGATTGATAAGATGGACAACTATAGTACCTTAACGTGCTGTGCTGAAATCGAGTTGCCCGAGCGAAATAACGACAGTTGTTGCAATCCAGATGATGAGGAGGATCCAGATTGTGAGCATGGGGGCGGTGGTGATGATGATGATGACGATGACGATTCATGTACGGAGACTGCTGGTTGCGATAATAACCAGTATCCGCATCCGATTTGTCTGGACCAGGCTTGTGTGAGTTTGCAAGGTTGCAATAGCGGTGGATGCACGGACGAACCCTGTGTGAAGTATGATTCGACAGCAAATTTCGTCTGCGCACCCGGAGGAAATTTAGAGGATGAAGGGTCTTGTGAAGGTGGTAACACGAATGTCGGTGCACAATGCCAGGCAGAGTGGAATGGGGTTTCTGGTGATTCTGGAATTTGTGTGCCCGTAGAGTTTGAGAATGGCATTTCAGACCATGCTTGTGCGCCGTGTCCGACCTGTAATGGATCCGAAACCTGTGGGCTGTCAACCGATAACGATATGCGCTTTGCTGACGCCACTTGCTGCGCCGATGGTAGCTCAGGAAGCGATGATTGCTGTAACCCTGGTGATATGGACGGCGATTCCAATTGTCCGGGTGACGACGACGACGATGACGATGATGATGACGATGATGACGTTGATTGTAACAAGACTTTAGACACGGGCAAGCCGTGTCTCGCCGACTGCGAATGTGACTCGAGCAATGCATTTGTTTGCATCAAGGCTGATGAGCAAAATACGGGTCGCTGTGAGCAGAAATGCAACTCGTCCTCAGAAACCTGTATGTATCCGGGTTCACAGTTGAATAGTGGGCTTTGTGTAAGCTTGGCTAAGAAGGAGAATCAAGCGGAGTCGGAGTCGGTTTGCGTGCAATGTCTGGATGAAAGTGGTCAAGCTGTTTCCGGTTGTAATGATTGCTCGGCCTCTTCACAGATAGATTATTATGCCGATGTTGTAAGCTGTGGTGGAGACAATAATGGCTCCCAATAAGGTCTCACCCAAATTAACAACCAAGTCCGTTTTCCCTGTAATTTCGGCGTTAATCTAATTCACTCAGAACAAAGGACACCGGTTTAAGTCTGAAATTAACAGCTGATGACGTGATTAGTAGAAAAGAGGGCGCTTAGGCCCGCACCAGTCCTGCTTTGTCTTAAGAGATACTCTGATTAGACCTGGAGATTATGTCGGGGCTATATCGGCTCAGGCACAAGCAAATAATAAGGTATGGGCGGTTTAAAAGAAAATGCCGGAAACACAATATCCCATTCTCCACTACGAAAGGCTATCGAGGTCTGCTCGTATGCTTGTTTAAAGGCTTTGTAGCTTTCTTTGAATTGCCGACGAATCATAGGGCAAGTTGTATGGCATGCAGGGCGATTTGAGCGCTTTACGTTCTTTGGTCTTGTGTGCGGATGCTGATTTAGAATTCTCTGTTTTCCGAAGACATTTTTATGCCCATGTTTTTCTCGCCCGTGCGCCTTTGCTTGATTTAGGACATTACGCATCAAGGCTTGGTAATCCTTGTCATTGAACTCTTCGAATGCAGGCAAGCGCGAGAGGACAATCTTGTGAAAATCCACAAAATGGTTCCGAGTTAGATACTTTTTTCGTTGTCTG
>JASMKV010000028.1 GCA_030749035.1 Myxococcota bacterium
GGCCGAATCCTTTGGACAGCCGACAACCTTTTTGGCGACATTCGTTTTGGCGGCCGCTTCAGCCCCAGCCCACACGATGATGCAAAAGCTGAGACCCATGACGGGCATAGCCACACTCATGGCGACGAAGACGAGCACGTCTCACTCGTGGTCAGCCCGCACAGCGATCAAGAGTTCATTTACCGAGCAAGCATCGGCTACGCCTGGTTCGACCATCTTTTCTCCACCTTAATCTACACGGATGGGCAAATTGTCATGGCAGAAGAAGACAAAGGCGATGTCTATTTGAGCAGCGGTTTCGCCGCTGTCCTTCCCCTCTTCGATGCCTTGCATCTACGCCTGGACACACAAATCCCGATCAGCGCCAGGAAACGTTTCGACTGGCGCTCAACCGTAGAGGCGCACCTGCTTTTCTAAAAGCTTAAAGTAAGCTTCTGGGGATGAGTCTCGACCACATCACCTGGAATGATTTCCAAAACCCCGCTTTACTGTCTGGATTTTCCACCAACGAGACCTGCCATGCATTTTCCGCACGCATCTCATATCGCATTTGTTTTGCCAGACGTTTTCCAAGCTTGTTCGAATCAATGATGACAACACATTCTGTATTTAAATTCGCACTTCTTGGGTCCATATTAAAAGTCCCAATCACAACCCTTTGCTCATCGACCACCATGGATTTGGCGTGCAACCCCATCGACGCGTCAGCCAAGACAGGTGCGGTCACCAGCGTACGACGAAGGTCCGCGTCGGGACGAAACTCAAACAGTTCAACGCCTAGTTTTAAAAGTTTTTTACGCACGCGTTTATAACCACTAAAAGCCGGATAATTGTCCGTGGAGGCCAGGGAGTTGGTTAAGATATGCACCTTTACCCCCCGCTCTATGGCCGAACGCAACAAACCTAAGCCAAGTTTGGTAAGCACCACGTAGGGCGATTGGATAAGGATACTTTCTTTGGCACCTTCTAGAAGATGAATCATGGCGTCCGTCGAGGCGCCGCCACCTTTTAAGGATCGTTTCTGCATATTCTTGCCAGGCAAGTCGGAGACAAAACGCACCTTATCACTCCACACCAAATGCCCTTCCCGACTCAAAACGGCCCAGGTTTCAGGCACACGCTCTATCCGCTCCCGAAAAGCTGGGACAAAACGGGCCGGATCACAGGCATAACGGTGCAGCTTATCCCAAACCAAAGGCGGGTCAAAATCATCAGGCTTCTCGAGGACCAGTTCAAGTGGCCAACTTAAATCCGATGTCCAAAACGCATCAAAGGAAGAAGACACTTGCACAACTTCAGGCCCAAAGACCAACACATCCCTATCCCGAAAAAGAAACTCGCGATTAAAATCAAAATACTCATCCGCCACATTGCGTCCACCCGTAATCGCCACTCGCTTATCGACGATAAACGTTTTGTTGTGCATGCGCTGATTGACGCGGCGAAAATTAGCCGCCATGCTTGTAAGTTTGCCCGCCATGTTTTTGCCTATATTGATGGACGGATTATAAATACGAATCGCCACATTCGGATGGGCATTGAGCGCCAGCAAGAGAAGACTGTCCCCATCCACAAGTAAATCATCGACAAGTAAGCGAACCTGCACCCCTCGCTCCGCCGCCGCGAGCAGACGTTCAACCGCAATCAAGCCCACATTGTCCGCTGAGAAGATAAAGTACTGAATGTCGATGCTTGTTGTCGCATTATCGCTAAGCCAACCTCGCGCACTCAATGCCCCTGCGCCATCGTCCAAAACATGGATGCCGTTGAGACCTTGGGCCAAAGGTTCAGTGAAACGGGCCCAAACCTCCTGCAACCGTGATGGAGGCGGCTCCTCTGCACCCTCACAAAAAGGTTTATCGGGGCTTAATTGATGGGCAAGCAACGCTTCATAGGCGCTGGGCGCACAGGAGAGTTGCAGAGCAACAAACAAAAGAAGCACACGAGACCACATCATTGCATTCTAAACTAATGCTCTACGCATTGGGGTGCAAGAGAGGAATTGGTTATAGGGTTTCGGTTATAGGTCGTCGGAGGTCGGTAGTCGGCAGTCGGTAGTCGGCAGTCGGTAATCGGAAATCGGGCATCGGTTATCGAATATCACTTATCGGACTTCACCGCTTCCATATAGAGCGCATCAAAAGTCATGCGCATGCGCGTGGTGACAATGTCATAAGGTTCATCGGTAATATCAACCAAACCAAAATTATTATCCTCACCATCAAAGCGGCCGCTGGCGGGCTGGTCGACAAAACGAAACCAATGCAAACCGACCAGATAAGACTTGGCAAAACCTTCCCGCGCATAGCTTTCAAACGCATCGGCCCTGTCTGTCTGAGTATCATAGGTCGGATAAATCAGTGGATAGGTGTTGGGCAATCCTGAATCGGCAGCGCGAAAACCATATTCTGAAACCAGGATGGGCAGCTTTGCAACATCGGCAAACTTTTGCAAAAAATCTGTGCTCTCTAAAAGCGGACCAAAGAGGTCTTCGGTAATCTCGGTGACCCCTTCTTTAAAGACATAGTTGTTCACGCTCATGACATCCAGATATTCACCGGCCGCCTCAATGACTTCAATCGCACTTAAGGCGGAGACAAAACGACAGCCTAGATTTAAATGGTTCGGATCGACCGCCTTGATGGCATCATCCGTAAACGAAAAGTAACGCGCGGCCACCACTTTTAAAAAGGCGCGCTTATCGAGCAAGAGCGCATCCTTGTCACCGGCTGATGTTTTGCTTAACGCTTCGAGCGCCGTAAAACTTTCAAATTCTGTGTCCCATATAAGATTCAAAGCGCCAATATCGTCGTCATAGCGCTGCCGCAAAAAGTCCATCAGAGCCACTTTGCCCGGCGCTTCTTTTTCCAATGCCATATAGTCATCAAAAAGCTCATCTTCGAGCACGCGCCAATCCCTGGTCCAACGCAACTCGTTGTCGGT
>JASMKV010000029.1 GCA_030749035.1 Myxococcota bacterium
CTCAGTGGTGCGGATGCCCAAAACACGGTCAAAAACTATGCACTGCAAACGCAAACACAAACACTGCGAAGCAATTCTTCGAAACACACCATCAACGATGGCGTAGAACAATCGACAACGCCAAGCAGTGGTCTTCACTCCACGCCCGCAGGACCAACCATCGAGCCTGGCACTTCTGACGGCATCAATATCCGCAACAACGCCGCATCTTCAAGCCAGAAAGATTCCAACATTCAAGTTAGAGATTACGATCAAGTCAGTGATGGAAAGCTTGAACGCAACATGGACAAGCTGGTTAAGGAGCGCAACACGGATCTGGAGAATTTAATCAAAGGTGATCTCGATAAGATAGAAAGTGCTCCCCCGCCGATGCCCGAAGACTTAAGCGTACGACCGCACACTTACCATATGACCGTGAATCACAATACAGATATGCTGCTGGCCAAAGACATGATTCGCATTGGCGTGAAAGAAGGTTTTCAAGTGACTGTGCGTGGTAATACTCAAAATCTACGCGAAAGCCTGACAGAAAAAGAACTCGAACATGTGACCTTTATCGATTTGCCGGGTAACGAAACGCCATGGGTAGAAGACAACGGCAATGTCAGCCGTGACGGTACCATGGGCGTGCCACCACTCGTTTCAGACATTGATATACTGCGCGAAGCCATTATGGACGGCCGCAAGGATCGCTCGGATGCAAATGTGGCCGCTGGTGGTGAAGAGCTCGAAACCGACTACACGATGCAAGGCGCCGTCGCCAGCAGGAGAGAACAAAGCGCTAAGGTTGCCTACGCACTTTCTGCCGAACTCGATGCCGATATGAGTCTCGGCTATATTGAGGGCGGAAACGTCCTTACCGGGACACTCCCGTCGGGAGAACCGTACGCCGTTGTCGGCAAAGATTCCTATGCATTGAGCAAAGCGGTTATCGAAAACGACGCCAGTGCAATTTCAGGCAAAGCCGAAACCTTTAGCCAGGAGCAAATTAAACTTCTGATGGCCAAAGACCTGGGTGTGGACCCAGAAAATCTTATTCTTGTCGAGCAACCTGGGGACTTCCATGTGGATATGTCGATGTGTGTTTGGACGCCGGGCACGATACTGGTCAACGATGCACGGGCTGTTGGCGAAATTCGTTTCCAGGAAGCGAAAGCAGATTTAATCGCCGAACTCCCCACCCTGCCGGAGGACGCAAGCGCAGAAGACAAGGCCGCTCTGGCGCAAGCCAAGAAATTGATCAGCGAAAACCCCATGGGCATAGAAAAATTCTCAAAACAACTCAGAGATGGCTCGGACTATATGCGTGATTTAGGGCGCCTCCTGTCCTACAGCCAAGGCGAATTCAATCTCATTAAGGCCCACACTGAAAACCTTGCGGCGGCCGAGGATTTAGCCGCCAAACAACTTGAAGCACAAGGTCTGGAAGTTATCCGTGTTCCCGGACGTTTTGGCGAGTTTCGTGAGACCGCAAATTTCCTGAATGGGGAAGGCGGCACAAACCCGAATGGCAAGATGTTCTTCATCACACAAGGTGGAAACGCCCGCTACAAGCTTGCTTTCTTAAATGCGCTCAAAGAATCCGGAGTTAAAATGCCGCGCATTCATTTTTTGAATGAGGAGGCCTCTAAGAAGAGTCTTTCTCTTAGTGGTGGCATCAATTGTCGTGCTAAAGTCGATAGTGAGCATAGCTTAGAGCAATAGCGGAGAAGACGATGAAACTCGAAAACTTTACCGGCACATGGACCTTTTCAAGACCTGGACTCGGAGGCCGCCAAACGGTCAACGCCAAAGGTCTTGTCGAGGGTGATTTACTTATTCTCGCCATTGAGCACCAAGAGCAACTCTTCCTCAAGCTCCGCCTGCAAGAATCGGCTCTGATTGGCAATTATGCCTTTGAACTGGAATCGAATCAAAGCACAGACAACAGCATCGAACTCAATATCTCTGATTCGGGCAAGTGCCTGCAAGGGTTTCCAAAAGGCTTTGCCAATCTTGAACACTGGACCTTTGAACGCACTTGATGCGCAGTTCTGAACTTCGACTCACTTGATCGCAGGGGCTTGCTTCTCCAGACCAGCAGGCGTAAAAAACAGACAATATGCCGCAAATGAACTTCAGGAAATTCGCTCCATACCTTCTTGTCGCAGGAAGTATTTGTCTGAGCATTGAAGTTTTAGGGCTCTTCTGGTTTTCATTCTATGAAGGTGGTTTCTTCTACAGCAGAACGAAAACCACGACGCAAAAACCGCAAGAAGCCAATATCTTTACGGATGACATACTGATGCATCCTTATTTTGGTTTTGTCCTTAAACCAGATACGTTGATCTCCAAAAACTCCTGGAAAAACTACTATGGCGGGACAGAAGCAGAATACACTCGCCTAAATCCAAAAAAGTTAAGACGTAACAATTACGGCTACCAGCAGCCTGAAGATTATCCGCTAAAGAATGAAGAAAAAGATTATTTTATTGGTATCTTTGGTGGCTCTGTTGCCAATGCGTTTGTTCTTACTTCAGGAAAAATGCTTAGTGAAGCCCTCCAGAAGAGCCCCTTTTTTACCGACAAAAACATTCGCATTCTTAACTTTTCACAACCAGGCTACAAACAACCTCAACAACTGCTCACACTCACGTATTTTTTCGCGTTGGGACAATCATTTGACATGGTCATCAACCTCGACGGCTTTAATGAAGTTGCCCTCTCGGGTGTCAATAATCTCCTGGGTCGTCATATTGCAATGCCCAGCATGTCTCATCTTATTCCACTGCTTGGACGCCTGGGGCTTGAACGTAGCGATATTTACGACATTGAAGACTTTGCCAAAATACATCGTATTCGCCATACGCTCTCGAAAACCAAAGAGTGCCTACGTCAAAGTCACTCTGCGGGCATCTATTTCCTGAACAGCCTTTATGAGAATTACCTGACCTGGAAACACTATCATTTAAGTCAAAAACTTGAGGGCAATTTGGCCAAACATGATTTCACAAAATTGACCAGCATCAGCCCAAGCACATCAAAAAACCTGGAAGACGCCATGCAAAAGATAACACAATTTTGGTTTAAGAATTCCGTTTTGATGAAGGACATCTCTGAGCGCAACAAAGCACTCTATATGCATTTCCTACAACCCAATCAGTATGATTTACCTCAAAACCATGAGACATATCCCTCGCAAGCCATTTACTCAAAAGACTCTCCCTACCGGGAGAAAGTTACGCTTGGCTATCCGCTGCTGCGTAAAACCGGGGAAGAATTAAAAAGTAACGCGGTCCTTTTTAAAGATCTCAGTGAATTATTTCCCACCCCCTTCGACAGCTACTATATCGATAACTGTTGTCATCTTTCCCCCAAAGGAAATCTCGAAATGACAAAATCCATCACGGACTATGTATTAAAAAACCTTCCGGAGAGTGCCTCCCTACCTTGAGAGAGAGGCTAAATCTAATCGCTGAACCAATAGTAATTTATCCAGAGTTTTGACCGTATTTTGTGTGCAAGAAAGTCCATTTGCTCTTGCGAAAGCATCGGCTTCACAGCTTCTAAAGGAAAGAAAGACTTCTCTCCGGACCGAAACGCCAACAAATCATAATTGATGCGTGCAAAATTATTCACATCAAAGTACGCCAATGCTTTTTCCTCAGGCGCCCAAATCTTGAAAATCTCATAATAAAGTTCATAGCGGATAAAAAAGTTCAACGTGTTGACCTGACACTGTAACCAGACACAAAAAAACAGAGCGGATAAAATACCTGTTGCGCTCAACAAACGTCGGTTTTTAGAGAACGTCATCACATCAGAGAAAAAAGACAACGCCGGCAAGCTTAAAACGGGTAAGAGGAACAAAAGATAACGCGGGCCATAACTCCAATGCCCTGCCCAATTCTCCATTTTCCCAATAAACAAAAAGAACACCAATGCAACCAAGAGCATAAAACTATAATGGTTTCGGAAATCTGACCAAAATTTCTTCGCGCCAAAAACAGCGAAAAGAAGCATCGGGAAATGGAGAAAAACACTGTAATTCCCAGAGAACAAAAGTCCCCCCAGGCCGTCAAAAACATTACCGACAAACCTATTCCCCAAATCGGTGTGGATGGTACGGCCGTAACCAGTCGCAAACGGAGAGCCGAACTTATATGCATGTGAGAGTAAAAGCACAAACAAACCAAATGCGACAATACCTGTGGCCACACTCAATATACTCTTTCGCCTCTTAAGCCGCAGAATAAACCATAGAGCATGCAGCCCCAATGCGCCCAGGAGCAAAACAAAGTAGGGCTTCAACCAAGACAGGCACACAGCATAAACAAGAGCCACATAAAGATGTTTCGGAGACGATTTTTCAATCGGCCCCCTGTTTTCGCCAAGCCATACAAAATAATGATATGTGCAAGCCACAAAGAAGAAAACCTGAAAAATCTCTGTGGTTTGAGCTCGCAAATAATTCCACAGGAATGAAGCGAAAAGACAGCCCAAAATATATACGATTTTTACGACCGACTCTCTGGTAAAAAGTCCCAGTAAAAGCCACAAATAAAAAGTTAATCCGAGTGCCCAAAGAATATTATACGCACTTAAAATAGCACCAAAGCCACCACGCCACGCCATCAACGGCATCTCTGGCTCGCCTAATAATTCCAGACTCACCGGAGGAATATAAAGTAAAGTATTTAGAAAACCCCACTTCGAAAAATACCGCCCATCATGACTATTGCGAACAAAATACGCCTGATCTTGGCCTATAAGTATTTCCTTATTTTTTTCGAAAAGCTCTTTGGTTATTGCCAAATCACCACTTTGCAATAAACTTAAAGTCGCACCCCGAATGGCAACTGCATCACCCCGATAAACCTCTCGTGGCAGAGTCAAAAACAATGTTCCTGCAACCAAAAGAAGCAGAAAGACAAGGGGACGCCAACCGTTGTTCTGCAAGGACATCACACTTATTCAATAGCGCGGTCAGAGAGACAAGTGCAAGCAATGAGCAGAGATTCCCTCTCTATCCAGCCTTATCACCTTTAATGACCTCGGTCACTTTTCCATCATAGCCGGCTTCTTTAAGTGCCTTGGGGAATTGCTCGAGCGCTTTCTTTTCACAGGTTTTGGCAACCGCCAAAATGTCTGCACGTTTGGTCTCATAATTAACACGAACTTTATTTACACCCTTGACCCCTTTTAGCGCCATAGAAACGCGAGATGGACAATTCATACCACAGGCCATTCCCTTAACCTGCACGACAGCAACGCATTGACCCGCAATCGGTGCGTAAGGCGACTCGGCTTTCTTGTCGCTGGCTGAAGCGACACCGCATAGCAAAAACATCGTTAAGCAGGCACCTGAACTCAAGATTGTCGTTCTTTCTTTACGCATCGTATACTTCCTTCTTGTCAAAATGGTTTTTCGAACCTGTACCACAAAAACCATTACCCTGAAAAGCCCAAGTCTCAAGTTGGCTCGCATTATTCTGGCCATTTTACCCCTACCCAATCTTCACCCGCATGGAATTCGCTCCTCTTTGCCTTTTGCGCGATTAAAACTTGAACTTTAAAGCAAAAAACAACGCATATTTAGAGGTAAAAACCCGCCATCACCACATTGAAAAACACAACATCTCAAGCTATAAGTCCTTGCAATATGAACAAACCCATCACTGACGAACTGCACAATGTTCTGCGTCAACTGGATTGGCCACCAGAACTCAGTGCTCGTATGCGCTATCTTTATACACGCTGCGCCACACACTCTGTGTTTGGACAGCTGCATGAAATAGAATCACTGCATCTCTTTATGGAACACCATATTTGGGCCGTCTGGGATTTTATGTGCCTGACGAAATCTGTTCAGCAAGTCCTCTGCAGCCAAAAGTCTCCATGGCAACCTGCGCAGCATCCTGATTTAGCACGGACCATGCATGAAATCATGCAAGAGGAAGAGTCCGGACAATGGCATGATGGCCGCTATCTTTCACACTTTGAATGGTACCTTGAAGCAATGCGTGAGGCCGGTGCCAACACCACGCAAATCGAAGGCTTTATGCATCATCTTGAGAATAAGGGTGATGCCTACGAAGGCTTAGAACGTTTTGCCCCGCCAGCGGCAGCTAAATTTGTCAAACAAACTTTGATGTTATGTGCCGGATCTCCCGCCACCCGCATTGCTGCATTTGCGCTGGGACGGGAAAAACTCATTCCCGACATGTTCCCCAAACTTCTGGAACACAGTCGCTTTGGCGGTTTACGTTATTATCTCGAACAACATATTGAAATCGATGGTGATGCGCATGGTCCCTTTGCTTTGCAGATGCTTGAACGCTATGCACGCAAAGATACTCAGGCCAGCTGGGGTGCCCTGCAAGCTCTTAAAGCCCGTGTTGGGCTTTGGGATGAAATCCTGGGATTGGTTGATGCATCACGCGCTGGTCGACATCAGCGCGCCCTGGCGTCATAAGTCAGCACGCCACACACACATATTTTCAAAAACAAGGAGTTAAAAAATGGACAAGAAATTAATCGTATCTTTATGCGCACTCTTTATAGGCCTGACAAGCTGCGGCGGTTCAGGCAGCAGCGGCGTCGACAGCTCAAAA
>JASMKV010000030.1 GCA_030749035.1 Myxococcota bacterium
AAGCTTGTCTGCCGCCCCACCAAAAACAACCTCCATACCCGAAAAAGGCAATGTCACCTCATTGCCTTCGGAAACAAAACGTAACCCCATTGGCGAAAAACTTAATTCACCCTGAATTTTCTTTTGTTCTTTTCCTTGGCCTAAAAAAGCTTGCGCTTTATAGGTCTGTGTCAAAAGCCCATTATGCATGATCGTGCTCCGAACCTTCAGGATTTCGACCTGCAAATCCCTCAAGTTTTTTTCTTAAGAAGGACAAGAGAACAAAGAGGGCCAAAACAAGCGCAAAACCGTTGACCACATTGGCGACTCTTTGCCGCACACTCACTTGAAAATCAAAAGGCTTATATTGCGCTAAAAGCTCGAGTGAAGGTTTTTGATCGACAGTAAAATGATCTCCGGGAACACAACCGTTTTCTTGCGGAAAAAGATAGCATGCTGGATTTTTAAAATTTAAGAGACCATTTTTAATCAAATCGATCGGTCCTGGTTGCAAACCTTGCCCTGGAAATTTTTCTTGCCGATAGCCAAAAAGGGGCTGATAACAGACCATCTGTGAATACCCTTGTGTCATCACATCATTGCGCGCCAAAAGAAAAAGGGGCTTTTTGTCTTTATCCTTAAAAACAGCAGTGGCAGTGACAGTGACAACGCCCTGGGTCAGCGACTGCGCATAAGCTTTTTCAATAGTCTGGGGTTCATAAAAAGCCGATCCCCTAGCCTCCTCATAAAATGTTTTGTCTCGTAAAGCATTAAAACCAACCAGGGTAATAAACAAACCACCCAGGATATGGACTTGCCACTTGGCTCGAAAGGGCCATGCTTCAAGCGCTAATACCGAGAGGGGAACAAAAAGAAGCGTATAGACAATAAACCAGCGAAACAAATTAACCTGAGAACCTAAAAACCAAGATGCGTGCAGGAGAAAGTGCACAAAAGAAGAATTGAAGTTGAAAATCACGGGGATGAGAGACATCGTCAACAAAAGCCAAAAGAGCGGCTTGCGTAGAAGTTCTCGAAACCAGCCTTTACGCGCAAACCCAATATAAAGTGCTAAAATCACCATAGGTAAAGGTGAAAGACCGTACTCCAATTCGTGCGGATCGACTCTAAAGAGACTATTCTTCAAACTTTCGTAGAGGTGATCTGATGGAACATAAAAGAAGACACTCTCAAAAGCCAAACGAAGCAATTCTTTAATGTCATCAAGACCAATAAAACCATAAAAATCTCTTGGGAAATGACTGAGAAATGCAAGTGCCACATTTAATTTGGCGACGGAGAGACAACACGCCCAAAGCACACCACTTATGAAATTAAACAGATAAGCATGACTTAAACAGTTTGCTAGGCGTAAGAGTAAACCCACACAAACAACCGCAAGGGCACCTGGAAAAATAACATGTGAGGTTCCCCCGGAATGAAAAATATAAGCCCATAAAATCCCCGAAGGTAAACCATACGCTAATCGCCGCCAAAACTTAGTGCCGTCTGGGCATTCTTGATTGAGAAAGTAAAGAATCCAGGGCAAAAGCATGAAACCATGGTCAACAAGATGCCCCACCAACATACGATACACATAAAACCCATTCCAGAAAAAAAGTATGGAGCCCACAAGCGCTGCGCATAAAGAAAGCTGCATGGTTTTACGTAAAAACGCATACGTCCCTAAAAAACCAAGACCGGCAAAAACATAAAAGGTTATTTTTATGGCGGTCAAGGGCGAGACCCAAAGGGTCAAAAACTGGGGTAAAGCGTGATAACCGACATTTAAGTCCGCGTAAAATGGTAAGCCGCCACACTGGGCTGGTGTGAACCAGGGCACACTAAAGAAACCATTTTGCAAAACCCAAAAATGCCCCGCCAGGAGATTGGGGAAATGTAAGGCATAGTCATGGCCAAGCTTATTCCCATCCAAAGGTATAAATCGGCCATAAATCCACGCATAAAAGCACAAACAGGCAGCCAAAGTCGTCCAAACCCAAACCCATTCGCGCTTCATGTCTTTGTTTTGCACGCCATCGCTCCCCAAAATTTCCCCTGATTCATGGCATCAACACACTAAAAAAGCAAAGTTCTATTTAACGCATTCCCAAGCACAAAATAAATTGTTAGAATGGTCAAGACGACTATGGCAAGGAGTCCACAATGAGTTCTGTTCAACCCTTGAGTCAAACCTCAATTGAGAACATCCAATATGACGCTAAAATACGTAACGAACACAATCGTGCGCTCGAAAAACAATACGCCCAAGACACTGTCGAACTTTCCGAAGAAGCCATACGCATGTACGAAGAAAGTTTAGAACTTAAAGACGAATACGCCCCAAAACCTGACCCCTAAACCCACAAAAAAAGTCTGACCATTCTGCACAAGATGTGCCGAATCGGCACATCCTGAATCCCCAAGACGTCCCGCAAGACTTCCATGCGGACTTCTTGCAATCTCGGAAAAACGCTAAAACACCTTTATTTTTAAAACCTTACGGACAAAGAACCTGATTTGCTCGAATCTGGCACAGGCTTTGCTCTGCTACATCGCAGGAGAAGCCCCATGCAAGCACTAAACAAACAGCCCGAACCCCCAATCAAAGCGCGCCGCACAGCGCCAATGCTGGACGGACAATCCGTACAACACCACGAGTAACCAGCGCTTTCTGACCAAACCAAAAAAGTCTTTGACGGATTCGAGTCAGCCCCATCCAAGGCTTGGGCTTTCAGCGAAGCGGGTGCCGACAAGAGCAATCCTCTCGCACCTAAAGACAATCAAGGTAATGGCGTTCACCTGCATAAAAAAGATTCATGGTCCGATCCCGCATCCCCGAAACCCACCAGCGGCTATAAACTTCCTGAAAATTGTGAACTCTTTAGCGCTAAGCACGTACGTGCCGGCGATGTCGTCCAAGGCTCATTGGCCAATTGCTACTTCATCTCTACCTTGGCCGCTCTTGCAGAAAAAAAACCAACCTTCATCCGAGAGATGATCAAAGAAATCGGCGATAATAAATATGCTGTTTGCTTTTTTCATGAGGGAAAACCCAGGTGGATCAAGGTGGATGGTGACTTGCCACAAAAACTTAACACTTCTAAACCACTTTATGCACAAACTTCAGACAGCGATAAGGACGGACGACCGGAAATTTGGGCACCGCTTATTGAAAAAGCATACGCGAGATTTCGTGAAAAATATCCCCTGCCAGGAAAAGAAGATCGTCAAGGTTACCAGGCGATGCATTTCGGACACGCCCACATCGCTTACGAGGCTCTCACCGGACTCAAAGGCAAGCGTGTCGAACTCGTCGACAAGTTGGATAAATCACTGCCACCGATTGTTAATTCTCTTTTGCGACCCAGTCGCCAGGATGATCTTTGGAATTACGCCTGTGGCGTAAATCGTGGTCATCCAATTGTTGCAGGAACCGGTGATTTTAGCGAAAATCCACACAAGAAACTTTGCGCTGGCCTCATTGGAAAGCATGTTTACACCGTCTTAAAAACATTCACTCGTAATGGTGATCGGTTTGTACAACTACGAAATCCTTGGGGCAGCGGAGAGCCGCGTTTAAATCACGATGGAACCAACGATGGGGTCTTTGTGATGCGCTGGAATGATTTTATGAAAACTTTTTGTCACCTCTCAGGTCGTGACAGATAACTTATAAAAAACCAACCCTGTGCCGCAGCAGCTGTGTATGGCCCCATACTTGCCGAAGTTGGCATTAAACTTAAGTCATAAGGCCTCAGCTTAAGTTAAAGAGCAGAAACAACCTCTGCTCATCAAATGAGGAGAATAGAATATGTCAGAAGCAATCACGAGGTCCTCCATACCACCAATTTCCGCACCATTAGCTGCGCAACGTCGCCCATGCGAGACACAAATTGTCTCTTTGTCTACAACTTCTAAGCCTTTTGCCGACGACAAATTTCTGGGTGGGAGCGCACAAAATCGACGGGAAGAACAAGATGAAAAGCGTGGAATATTTAATCGACGTCGAAACCGATATTTCTTTCGTTGGCGAGAGACGCGCAATTTCTTTCGAAGAATGCTCTTTGCCCCAGAGACAAAAGCAAACAAGAATTCGATCGAGTAAAAAAAGAAAACCACGCAATCTCAACCATTTTTTGAAGGCCATGTGTATGTCTCCACATAAGGCGACAAAACAGAACGTTGCCACGGCTGTGTGACCCTATTTTTAGGCCCTTCATCGCACAACCTAAAACCCCACATAACTTATTAAAAAGGATTGGATTATGTTCAGAGTATCGACATCCAAACAATCGGGGTTTACGCAGTTGACCGACAATGGTTTAACCACAGCGCCTTCTCAAGCCACCGCTTCACAATGCGATGCGATGCAATCATGTGCATTAACAGTGTCTTCGCCCCGCACAAATGCCTCTCAAAATCCGCATCTCGATGGTTTAACAGACCCTCTGCGTGGAGGTATTAATCTGCACGCAAGAAAAGAACGAAGACAATCGTTGCTTGGACGAATTCTACGTCTCATTTTTGTTCCCACACCTAAACCATGCAATACATCGGACACACCTCCAACGCCAGAGGCCAATAACGATCCTGCCATTCATTCAGCAGAGCCAAGCAACACCGCCTTCGTCTCGACAACAAGACATCTTGATGCCATTGAGCAACCCAATGGGGATTTTGGGGTCAACAAAAGCGCCATCGACAATTGGTCACTTTCCGCAGAAAAGCGTGCATTTTATACACAAGCTTTTGAATCCAATGAATCTGACTTTCGAGATGATCTTATCGACGGATGGCATCAAACAAGTGAGGGCAACTGCGTTTTCGTGGCCGGAGCTAAAGCGGCAATGGATGCTTACGGCACCCATGCTTTCAAAGAAATTAAAGCCGATACCAATGGTCTGACAATCACCATGCGTGATAACAAAAAAATAAAAGTGAGCGCTAAGGAACTCGAAAAAGCTCGCAGTGAAAGTGATTTTGCCGGCAGCAACGAAAAGCTGCTTGCCTATGCGACCATCATGTATGCCGCCGCCGCCAAACGTGCGCAAATGCAACGTCATGAAGGCGCCAGGAGCTTTAACCAAGCACTCAACGCTCTTAATAACGGAGAAATGTTGCACAACAGCATTAAATTCTTAGGGCTTTCCAATCAACTTGTCAGCGTCAATCCAGCTTCACTCAGCAACAGAGACGCGGTTCTGGCTTGTAGCGATCAACACGCCATCTATGTCGACAAAACAAATGATGGGGAACATATTGCGGACCATTATGGGGAAGCGGTCAAATACAGCGGCACCGACACCTGGAAACACGCCCGTCGCAGGCGCAACAGAATTCACACAGCCTATACCCTAAAACCCCTAAGCGAATCGAATATCAACACAACACACAGCAGGGAAAATGCAGGCTAAAAAGGTATTGGCTCCACTAACATTATAATAACTAAGGAGAATAGCATGTCTAAGCCAATTTCTGCGCAATCCCCAGATCAAACCAACAAAAGCGTACAACAAAATGATCCACAACTCGAAACATTTCGAGAGATAAGAAAACTGATGCCCAATCCGGTAGAAATACCTCTTATCGATGGTAAAGAAGATAAACGTATTTTTGTTGAATTTTCACCTTCTAAAAACAATGGACTGGCAGCTGCTTTTCAGCCCAATGAAAACAGTGGTGTATCCACCCGGCCTTCCCTCGCCGCAGCAAACGAAAACAATGCTCCGGTCAACCTGGCGCACGCCCTGGCGGCGCCACAAACAACCGAAAACGACCGGGAGTTTTATGAGCTCGGATTAAAAGTAAAGAAAGGTGATATGGAAGATTTGATCGGCGCTTGGCGACAAACCACCGAGGGCAACTGTGTGACGGTGGGTATTGCAAAAGCCGCTTGTGATGCTTACGGCAAAAATGTTTTCAAGAAGATCAAAAGCGATGATGACGGCATTCAAGTCAAGCTGCATAACAACAAAGAGATTAAGTTAAGCTGGAGCGAACTTAGCACTGCACGTGATTATTCAGATTTCCGCGGTTCGAACGAAGCGGCCCTGGCCTTTGGAACGCTCATCTATGCGGTGGCTGCCAAAAGCGCGCTGAATGCCAAGCATGAAGGTTCAACAACCTACAAGAGGGCTTTGGTGAGTCTCAACAATGGTGAATACGTGAACCGCGTTGTTGGATTTCTGGGGCTTGA
>JASMKV010000031.1 GCA_030749035.1 Myxococcota bacterium
AAAAAAAGAAAAAATAGGTATTTGTCTTCTCGGGCATTTCACCATAAATGGCTCTTCGTATGCACATGATGACCAAGAAATGCAGTTTGAAGTTTTTGGCGATGGTCCTTCTCGGATTCTTCGTGACTTTAACGTCCTGCACGAAAACCGACGAGCCTTGCGGTAATGGCGTATGGCAAGAAGGTGAAGATTGCGATGACGGCAACAACACCGATGGCGATGGCTGTTCCAAGCTGTGCGAGGCAGAGACCGATTGGATCTGTGACTTTAATGGACTTTGTCGGCAATGTGGTAACGGTGCCAAAGAAGGTGTTGAAGTTTGTGACGATGGCAATTTAAATGATGGGGATGGTTGCTCGGCCCTTTGTCTTATCGAGGAAGGTTTTTCCTGCAGTGGTTCAACCATAAGCGTGTGCGATGGTGTTTGCGGTGACGGGCAAGCTTTGGGGAATGAGCCTTGTGACGACGGCAATGCGTTGACGGGTGATGGTTGTACGAATGCATGCGAAGTGGAATCGGGTTGGGCATGTGATGCCTCGGGGTGTGTTGAAGTTTGTGGTGATAGCACCATTGTCGGCACTGAGGTTTGTGACGATGGCAATACGGATGCTGGCGATGGCTGTTCGGCGACGTGTACACGTGAGGCAAATTGGGTTTGCACAGGCGAAACTTGCACACAATGTGCGAGCCGGGTGGTGAGCACGGCAACACCGGGGACGGGCAGCGGTGGTGACTCCCACGTCTTGGGTTATACCGATGGCTACATCAATGTGGCCAGCGGTTATGCGCCAAGCTCAAGCGCGACGACACCGCGCCATTATCGCATCTATGTGCCACCCAAATATAATCCTGCAACGCCGGCGCCTTTAGTGATCATGTTGCCGGGACATCGTGTGGATATCGACTCTTTAGCACAATACACACAATTACAGCGTACCGCCGATATCAATAATTTTATTTTGGTCTATGCCGAACAGGAGTGGCGTTGGGGCGCTTTTCGCTGGGCCTGGTGGACCGATTGGCAATGGGCTGTGGAAACAACGGACACGAATCCGGATCTTACTTTTTTAAGTCAATTGGTGACCACAGTGAAAACAGGGTGGAATGTGGATACATCCCGGGTGTTCGCGGTGGGGCATTCGCGCGGTGCCTCGATGGCGCTTATTGCCGCCTTAGAGTTGCCTGAGGTGTTTGCTGGAGCTGTCGTGCAGTCGGGTTTTACCGAATTTTCTTATCATCAACGGATTCCCAGAGAAGGTCAGTGCCCGATGCCCTTGGTTTTTATTCATGGCATTCAAGACCCAGATGTCTGCATTGATTGTGTTCCGGGCGGCACGTGCAGTGTGACAGGTTGGGATTGTGGTTCAGGCCTTCTGGCTTCAGATGCTTTGGTGGAACGTTTAAGTGGGCATGGATGGGGCGATGATCTCTTGAAGTATTACCGCTTAAACAATGTCGCCCACCGCTGGCAACCGCAACTCAATCAGCACTGGTTCGATTGGCTGAATCTGCGGCCACAAGGAGAACAGTAGATATGCGTCTAAGGGATCTCTTTGTTGCACAAATCCTTCTTGTTGCGTTTGCATTACCTGCCCGTGCGGATTTACCGGTGCCTACGAATATGGTTCGCATCACTGAGTCCTCTTTTGAGATGGGCCATCCGGCCGACACTTTGGGGCCTTATGGTGACCCTTGGTTTGTCGACCAGACTCCAGAGCACACGGTTTACTTAGGCCAGTATTATATGGATAAATATGAAGTAAGTGTTGCCAACTTTGCGCTCTTTTTGACCAATGCGACGGATGCGGCGCCATACTTTCATGCACAACAACCTATCGAGCAAAGCGCTGATGGCTATGTGCCGGTAAGCGGCATGGATGATGAACCCATGCGTCAAGTGACCTGGGCGGCGGCGAATGCGTATTGTGCCTGGCGCAATAAAACTTTGCCGACCGAAGCACAGTGGGAGCGGGCTGCTGCGGGTGCTGATGATGGTTGGGGCTACCCCTGGCAGGAAAGTGGTGGTGCGACGTGCGCGAACATCAATCACTTCACGGGCCGCGTTTTTTGCGCAGAGGGACCCATTGATGTGGGCTCCTATGAGGATGGCAAAACACCAGACGCCATCTATGACTTGGCCGGCAATGTGGCTGAGTGGGTGAGCGATTGGTATGGCGACTATTCGAGCGATACACAATACGATCCGACGGGCCCTGCAAGTGGCGATTACAAAGTCACCCGCGGCGGTTCTTATGCCGATGGTCCCTATTGGGTACGCACCTATGCCCGGGTTGCGGTGCCGGCGGATAAAGCAGCTGACACCATAGGGTTTCGTTGCGCGTGGGACGATACGATGGATACGCCACCGGACTTAAGTGGTTTTACGTCCGCGAGCGCCGCTGGTGGCGGGCATCCGTGGCCTTATGCGCCAGCCGCTTTGGCCAGCAACTTACCAGTGCGGCATGCATTAAGCACCACGTCGATCGGGAGCCTTGTCGCTTTAGGGGAACAAATTTATTTTGCCGACACTTTAAATGGCAACGTGGTGGCCTATGATCCAGTGGCCCAAAGTGAAGCGGTGGTGTTGGGGGATTTGAATCGTATCGGACAGCTTGCCAGCGACGGTGTCGACTTGTTTTTTGTCGGCGATGATGCCGATGACATAGGGCAGGTCTGGCGTTTTACGCCCGGGGGGGCGGTGAGTACGCTGGCGACTGAGCAAACAGGGGTTGTGCACGTGGTTGCCGGTGATGGTGAGGTCTTTTGGGCGGATGCCGACAGCATGACCCACTATGATCTGAGTACAGAAACGAGTCAGCCCTATTGGGATGGTTTAAACGACATCAAAGGTCTTTCTTTGGATACAGACTATCTCTTGGTGGCGGCGGCGTTAAGTGCCAGCGATTGGCGTATTTATAGCGATGACCGTGCATCGAACACCTTGACAGAACTTTTTAACGCCAACACCTTAGGTAACCTTGGTGATGTGGTCTTGCCTTATGGTTTAGGGCATGCGGATGGAAAAATTTATGTGACGTTACGTTATATCAATTGGCCGAGTTCTGGTTTTGTGTATCGTTATGATCTGAGTACGTCTGCAAAGAAAAAAATCGTGCACAGCGCGCCAGGCATCGGGCCTTTAACCCTATGGGGTGAGCATATTTATTGGGGCTCCTGGACAACCCTTTCACGCCTGCATCAAGATGAAAGTGGTTCTTATGTCAATATTGGGTCCTGGACTGAGCCAAGTGGCATGACATCGACCAGCGATACCCTCTATTGGGGGGATGCAAAGGCTGGGGTACTTTATGCCTGGCAGGAGGAGGAGTAGGGATGGAGCAATGGTTGCAGGAATTACGGGCCGCATGTATGCCGTGGTTGGCCGATGTGCCGACGATTGCGGGTTTGGATACCTTTTCTCTCGTGCTCGGTTTAGGGGTCGGTCTAGGTGGCTTCATTGTACTTTCTATGCTTATGGGGGGCGGTAAATTTATTATCAAGGGGGCCTTAAGCGCGGTGGTGATCTCGGCAGTGGTCTACCTCTTCAGCGCGGATATTTCGACACAGGATTTACTGGACAAAGTGCCGCAAGTTGACATCCCAGACGCTTCAGAAGTCCTTGATAAGGTTAAGGAACAAAAAGCAGTCCTGGAAGAGAAGATGGCTGACCAGGCGAAACAACTTGAGGCGATCACCGAATAACCAAGATTTCTCCTGCTTAAGGGTGGGTTAATGGCTTGAGGGATAAAAATAACCCCCTTAAAATAGGCCGTTTTTCTGCTTTCTGGTGAAAAGCGTGGGGTAAACAATTACTTGAATAAAATTAATGACTTCCCTTGACAAGAGCGGGTGGCGAATCTAATAAGGCCGACCTTAGAGTGAATGCAATGCAAATACAGCTGGATAAAATAGGCCCAGACGGGTTGGATGTCGATCAGAAGCTTCAATCCGCATGGATTAATGAGGTTCTGGGTGCGGAGGCGCCGTTCGCGGCAACGGGGCCGGGGTCATTGAACCTGCACTTGAGCCGCGCTGGTGATGTGGTCTATTTGTGTGGTCGACTGGATATTCAGGTGAGTGCGAAGTGCGCACGTTGTCTCGAAGCGGTTGAGCTGGGCATGGACGTTCCACTTGAGGTTGCGCTTTTTCCCAGAGGTGATGAGCCCAAAGCTGCCATTGATGGCGAAATCTCGGCCGATGATATGGGTGTGGCCCTTTATGACAATATGGAAATTAATTTGGCCGGTGTGATTCGGGATGAGATCTATTTAGAACTGCCGATGAGTGCCTTGTGCAGTGAAGACTGTGCCGGACTTTGTACGCATTGTGGCGTGAATTTAAATGCTGAACCATGTCAATGTCCCAAAGCGATAGACATGCGTTGGAGCGCATTAAAAGATATTTCGATCAATTAATTAGTGATTACGAGGAGAAGTGTTATGGCGGTACCAAAAAAACGAAAATCCCATTCCAGAGTTCGTATGCAACGTTCGCATCAGGCCCTTAAAGTCAATGGCTGGGTGACTTGTGCGCAATGTGGTGAGTTAACCGCGCTGCATCAGGTTTGTGGCAGCTGTGGTTTTTATCGTTCTAAGGAAGTTATTTCCAAAGAGAACTAGCGATAAAATTGTTGTTCCATTTTGTGACATGGACGATACCCAAGAACTATACGAACTGCTCTGACCCTCCTTTTACGGAATATGATTTCGGCATATAAGCTGCAAGATGCGTTCGCTTATGAGCGAAGCGGTGCATACTCTATTGGCCCATTATAATTTCTTTGGGGCTTGGTCTAAAAAATTACAGGGGAAACTGGCGGCAGGTGGCCCACCGGTGCTTGTCGAAATTCAGGCCGGCTTACCTCGAGATGCGTTGGCGCAGGCCGACAAACAAATGGCCATTCTTGAAGCCTTGCAGATCTCGGTGCTGACCTATTGGCAATTGCCTGCATGGCTTGGCGATTCTCTAAATCCCCCGGCGTTACTTTTTGTCCGTGGCCAGACGGAGTTGGTTTACGAAGAGGGTTGGGCAGTCATTGGAAGTCGACGCGCCCCAGCGGCAGCCAAAGCGTGGGCCTACCGTTTTGCCAAAGCGCTCTCGGAGCAGGGCCACTTGATCATTTCTGGAGGTGCTTGTGGTGTGGATGGTGCTGGCCATTGTGGCGCTCTGGCCGGGTGTGGCCAAACCATTGCTTGGTTAGGTGTGGCAGCCGATCGCATTTATCCGGCCGCGCATCGCGGGTTATTTTTGTCAATACTTGCGCAAGGGGGTGCTTTGGTGAGTGAAATTCCGCCTTTGGTTAAATCCTGGCCGAGTGCGCATGCGCAACGAAATCGATTTATCGCCGGACAAGCGCAAAATCTTATGATTGTGAGTGCAGGTTTGAGATCCGGTAGTCTCGGCACGGCGCGTTGGGCAGAAAAAGAGGGCAAAATGATTTGGGTGCCTGAGGAGCGCTTCAACAGTGCGGCGGATGGTCTTGAGCAGCTTTTAAGGCGTGGCTCGGCCGCTTTCTGGCCATGTTGATGAAAGGATAAAAGGCCAGGAAAAAAATCAAAATAGGCTATTATTCTTGTTGCGGAGTGGCTTCAATAGCGATAATCGGCCTCAGCCCTGCACGTTAATCTTGGTTGAAAAGCCATTGAACATCGAGGAAGAGCTATGTCTAAAGTCATTGTGCATGTGATTGGAACCGGAACCATTGGTGAGCCGTTAACGGGGATTTTAAGCGACCATAAAGAAGACTTTGGTATCGACGAGGTCACCTTTAACAAAAATCGACCCTTAAGCGGTGACCGCCCCAAGCTCGAGCAAATGATACGCCGTGGGGCGTTGATGTGTTCGGGTAAAGAGCATGTTGAGGCGTTTAAAGCCATGGGGCTTGAAGTCGCCTTTGAATCAGAAGAAGCGATTGCGCGTGCGACTGTGGTGATTGATTGTACCCCAAGTGGTGTTGGGCGTGAAAACAAGCATCAGTACTATGAGCGCTATGCCGATAAAGTCAGAGGTTTTATTGCCCAAGGCAGCGAATTTGGATTCGGTAAAATGTATGCCCGAGGGATCAATGATGATGTCCTCGACAAGGATAAAGACCAATTTATTCAAGTTGTTTCCTGTAATACCCATAATATTTCTGTCCTGCTGCACACCTTGGCTGACGATGGGCAGGGGGCTTTGGCCCTTGAAGAGGCGCGTTTTCTCTGTTTGCGTCGTGCCAATGATATTTCACAGGACGGCAGTTTTATCCCCGCGCCACAGCTTGGTGGTCATTCAGACCCGCAATTTGGAACCCACCATGCGCGCGACGCTTATCATCTTTTTCAGACATTGGGGTATGACTTAAATTTATTTTCCAGTGCCTGTAAGACAAACTCGCAATATATGCATGCGCTGCATTTCTCGGTGAAGACCAAATTCAAGCTGGACATGGATGGTGTGTTGGCCCGTATGCACGACAACAGACGCGTGGCGATTACCGAGAAGGGCAGTGCCAATTCGGTTTTCTCATTTGGTCGCGAACATGGGCATTATGGGCGCATTTTGAGTCAAACGGTGGTGAGTACCCCAACCTTGGCGGTGCGTAATGAAAACGAGGTTGTGGGTTTTTGCTTTACGCCGCAGGATGGTAATTCACTCTTGTCCTCGGTGGCGGCAACATTATGGTATTTAGATCCTGAAACCATGGATACGCGCATAGATTGTTTGCGGCCCTATCTGTTTCAGGAGGTATAGGTTTGCAGGGATCGTTATGTTAAAGAGAATGGACTGTTTTCAGTCACTTAGACGGAACATCCGACCGGTTTCGCCGATTTATATGAAAAGGTTAAATCGCTTGATAGAATTGACCAAAACCCCAATTTGTGGCTAAAGGGACTTTGTGAAAAAGAAATCTTACACAGTATTGATTGTGCCTGAGGGCTCGGCCAAGGTGCGCCGTTATAAGGTTTTTGAAAAGCGTGTCTATCAGCTTCTTTTGGGCGCGTTTGCGGTTTTGAGTGTGGCCAGCTTTATGGTTGTGCACTATTTTTATGTGCTCGATCAAGCATCGCAGCAGCGGGAATTACAGGAAGAAAATGTTGTCTTGCGCGCGAAATTACACTTGGTGCAAGACGAGGTTCAGCGTATCGATCGAACTTTAGCTAAAATCGATCACTTTGCGGATCGGGTGCGAAACATTACGGCCTTACATGATCCCGAGCGCAATCTGGCCATGGGCCCGTTGATGCCTGAAGAAGCGCAGCTGCGTTCTGTGCTTTTTGCTGAAGGCGAGCGTATCGATTTTGCGGATGAACTTATCGATTCGAAATTGGCGTTACGTTTATTGGATTCTAAATTGGAAACCACCGACGAAGAAGCGTTGCGTCAGGAACGCAAGCTGCGTGAACTTTATGAGTATTTTGGTGACCATGGCACACTTTTAAGTTCAACCCCATCGATTAGGCCCGTGCGTTCGAAGTTACTCAGCAGCGGTTTTGGCACCAGAACAGATCCCTATACGAATCAGCATGTCATGCACAAAGGCATGGATTATGCTGCAGATCATGGTTCAGAGGTGTTTGCCGGGGCAAAAGGTATTGTGGTCTTTGTGGGCGACCGTGGTGGCTATGGCAAAACCGTGGTTGTGGATCATGGCTTCGGATTTCAGACCCACTATGCGCATCTTTCAAAATATCACGTTGAAATGGGGCAGGACGTTGAGCGCGGCCAGGTGATTGCGCGTGTGGGCAATACAGGGCGTTCTACGGGCAATCATTTGCATTATGAAGTGCGTTTTAACGGTGTGCCGCAAGATCCAGATCAATACATTCTAGACTGAGCTTGCTTTTCGACCGGAATTCCCTCTAAATTTATCTATGTTGACAATATACTTGGTTTCCCAGTCTGAACGACGGCGCATGCTTCTTGAAGCCGTGGGTTATACTGTGGAAGTGAAGATGAATGAGGTGGATGAGACGTTAACCTCGGGGCTTGCTGTTGAAAGAGCTTTGGTCGAAGTGGCTGAACGCAAAATGGGGAAATATTATCTGAGTGAGCAGATTGCGGTTGCGGCGGATACGATGGTGGTTCTGGGCGATAAGGAATTGGGTAAACCCGCGAGTGATGAAGATGCGGGCCGGATGTTGCGTTCTCTCTCCGGGGTTCCCCACCGTGTGCTGACAAGTTTTTGTGTCGGACGTTTAGGGGTCAAGCGCACCCAAGTTGTGGATACGGAAGTTTGTTTTAGAAAGCTTTCGGAACTTGAGATCAATCGTTATGTCGCTTCGGGGGAAGGTCGTGACAAAGCGGGTGCCTACGCCATCCAGGGCAAAGGTGGTCTTTTTGTGGACCAAATCAAAGGTTCCTACACCAATGTGATTGGCTTGCCACTTGCGGAGGTTGTTGCGATTATCGAGAGCTTAACATGAAGCGTCTTTTGGGGGCTTTGGAAGAGACACATGCGCATATCGAAAAAGCTGCGGCAAAGGCGGGACGGAGCAGCCATGAGATCACTTTAGTGGCCGTATCCAAACGTCAACCCATCGACAAATGTTTTGCCGCTTATGACGCCGGTCAACGGGTCTTTGCTGAAAACACGGCACAAGAACTGCTGCCTAAAGCCGAGGCATTCAAAGCCAGTGGGCGTTTGGATGTGCAATGGCATTTTGTTGGACGTTTGCAGCGCAACAAGGTTCGAAAGGTTGTTCCCTGGATAGACCTTTTACAATCGCTGGACAAAATATCTCTGGCCGAGTCGCTGGAAAAAGAACTGGGAGGCGAATCTTTAGACGTTCTTGTGCAGGTGAATCTTGGGATGGAAAGCCAAAAAGGCGGCGTGTGTCCCGCTGATGCGGTGGATTTTTGTCAGCACTTGAGCGCGTTCAAATCTCTTAAGCTGCGAGGCGTGATGGGCATTCCGCCACGATCAGATGCGCCTCGATCGTTTTTTGCCACGTTAAAAAAGATACAGGAAATGCTGGCCACGCAGGTCGATCCCAAATGTACGCTTTTGTCGATGGGCATGTCAAATGACTTCGAAGATGCTATTCAAGAAGGTGCAAATATGGTACGAATCGGCGAGGGAATTTTTGGGCCAAGGGCCTAAAAAAGAAAGGGAAAGATGAGCATCACACCTGTCGATATTCAGCAGCAGCAATTTAAGACCGTATGGCGCGGATACGAGTCTGAGGAAGTACGTGTGTTTCTAGATCAAGTTGGCCAGCGTATGGTTGAGATGCAGCGCCAGCAAACTGAACATAAGACGTCCATTGAGCATCTTGAACGCGAGCTCGCGGACCACCGCGGACGCGATGAAATGCTGAGAGAAGCCGTGCTCACCACCCAGCGTGCGATGGATGATGTAAGGGATCAGGCGCGTAAAGAGGCCGAGGTCATTGTTGCTGAAGCTGAAGTCCAGGCTGAACAAATTATTCAAAGTACGCAAAGTAAAGTGAACGCACTCTCCGATGAAATGCGCGAGTTGCGTATTCAAAGAGCGCGCTTGATAGAGGATATGCGCAACGTTCTTGAAACCCACAATAAGATTCTTGATATTCACACCGAAGAAGGTTTGGGCGCGCAGCTTGAGGCAAGCGTGACCACTCTGGCCAGCCGGCGCCGACCAACACAGTCGACACAGAACCCAAGCGGATCTTTGGGCGGTGGGCTTAAGAGCAACTAAAGGACCACGGCCTTTTGTCTTTAGAAACAGAATTGCCATCGCCTTGGATTTCCGAGCGTGGTGGTGATGTGTATCTTGATGTCCTTGTGGTACCTCGTTCATCGCGAACCCGTATTATGGGGTGCCAGGATCAGCGTTTAAAAATACAACTCAAGGCGTTGCCCGTAAAAGGGCAAGCCAATGTGGAATTGCAAAGGTTTTTGGCGAAAGAAATCGGCATTGCGAAGGCCCAAATCCAAGTCATCAGTGGTGAAACGGGCAGGCGTAAAACCGTTCGACTCAGTGGTGTCTCCAAAGCCAAGGTCCGTTTGGGCTTAGGTTAGATGCGGCCTTTTTAAGTGGACTCGATCTCGACCCCACCTGGCCCTTTTGCACGTGCGCGGCTCAAGACATCGTCGGCCCAAGCAATAAGATCAGGGGCGCTCTCCACATTTTGTTTGCCGGGATAGGTGAGGCCACCAATGGAAGCGCTTAAATTGATGCCGTGATAACTCTTGGCGGCAACAGCAGCTCTGGCACGCTCGGCAACATCACGCACGCGAATTCCTATGGGGGTTTCATCTTCAGGCGGGAGCAGAATCGCAAACTTATCCGAACCATAGCGTGCGACAAGACCGTCGGCGCGAGCAATGTCCTGCAGGGTTTCGCCGACATCGATAAGTGCTTTGTCGCCAACTTCGGCACCTGCGGCATGATTAATACGTTTGAAGTGGTCCATGTCGAGAAGTAAAATCCCGGCAACCGAATCTTCATTCGCTTCACGCATGATTTTGGCCAAGTGGATAAGAAAGTAAGAACTGTTTGGGAGTCCCGTTAAGGGATCGTTGGTGGCTCTCTCAAACATCCTCACATTTTCGATTGAAGCACCGGCATTTTCGGCGAGTATCTCAAATGCGCGTTGCAGGTGATTGTTGATGGGTTGGAGTTTGCCGCTGCCTGGCGCATTTAAGTAGACAATCCCTTGGCTTTCAGTCTCACTCATCAAGGGAATGGCGATGTTGGCCGGCCCTTTTTTCGTATCAGGATCACTGTATTGGCAAAGTCCCTTTTTCATGACACGACGCAATGGTGCTATCTTTTTCGCATCTGAAAACTTGAGGGTTTCGCCATCATTTTGTTGTCCATAGCGAAAGACAAGCTCTTCGGTGTTGCGGTCGAGCAAAAAGACATAGGCCTCCGGGTAGCCGCTTAGATCGATGAAGGCTTCAAGAATCTCTTCGAGGAGGGGTTGCATTTCACGCTTGGTGAAAAAACCCCGACTCACTCTAAGCAGCCATAACAAATGTTCTTCAAATTGTTTTTTGCCCATCTTTCCTCCACGACCTTCGACTTGCTCTCGCCATTACGATTTAGCGTCGGTATCCCTTTTGGCCACCTCTAATTCTTTGAGTACTTGTTCGAAAATGTTCTGATTGCTTTCAAACATATCTTTGGGCGCCGTATAGCTTATATCGAGCAGTTGTTGACCTAAATCAAGCAAAATTCCTGTGCGCAGCCGAGGCATTTCATAGAATAGGAACTCAACTTTATAACGCAGGGCAGGTAATGTGTTTTGCTGCGTTGTTTCGCGTTGGTGCCAGAGAATGGATTGAAATTCTTTTTCCTTTTCGTATGCCGCTTCCAGAGATTCCCTCAGGCTTAGATCGGAAGAGGCAAATGGCTGAAACCCCAAGGTCGTATAATAGTCGCTTGTATTTTTTGGCCCGGCATAAATTTGGGCTGTACCTTGTTGTGTCGCTTGCCAAGCCTTGGGCAGTCGAAAGCGTAAGCGATGGTTTTTTGTCTTAAATTCCAAGGCTTTTGTTTGTTGGTGCGTGGGGTTCTGTGATTCAGTGCAGCCAGCACCAATCATCGTTAGAACAAGAAGAAGCACGGTCGCAAGAGGTGTGGTTTTGGAAATAGTTTCATACATGGCTTGCACGCTGAAACGATAACAGATTATAATTTAAAGGTAAATTGACATGGCAGAAGATGATCGAAGAGTAGATGGGCCACGCCTCCTGGTTGGGCGTTCTTTGGGGCCCTCGCCTGAAGATATTGACAATCTTCAGCGTCGCGCCCGTGATCTCGAAAAAAGTCAAAAAGCACCGCCCAAAGAAGCTTTTGCCAAGGTTTTGAGAAGAGGGCACTCAGAGCAAGACACTGAAAACAAAGAAGAAAACGCGAACGAGGCGGAAGAAGAGACAAAACCCAAAAAGGGCCCGCGCCCATCGCTTTTGCATCCTTCGCAGCGCTCCAGTTTTGGTCGGAGCGCCGATAGCGACGAACCTATTGTCTTAAAGGGTTGATTTAGCGGAGTTTTATGCCGCTGCGTTGTTGGATCGATTGGAGTTGCGTGGCGATGACGGCGTCGAGATGCGCCGCCAGTTCAGCTTCAAGATTCGGTGCCGTGCCCAGCGTCGCAGGGGGCACATCTTCGGCGGGGGCTGCTGTCGCAAGGGTAATGATGCCTCCGGTCAGAAGACACATCAAAGAGGCTGCTATGGCCGCATAAAAGATATTCTTCATTTGCCTTTACTCCCCGCACTAAAAGTAATGTGATGACGTTGATGGTAGAGCCTAATCGCTCAGGCGTCAAAAAATGTGCAGATGGAAGAATTTGGTAAATATCAGCTGAAGCGTCGATTGGCCTATGGCGGTATGGCAGAGATATTCCTGGGAGATCTCTGCCTCGAAGAGGATTTTCGCAAGAAAGTCGTCATCAAGCGAATTTTACCACAATTCAGCGCCGACAGTGCTTTTGTGCAGATGTTTATCTACGAGGCCGTCTTGGCGGCACGTTTTAATCATCCGCATGTGGTGCAGATTTACGATTTCGGGCAAATTGATGGCGCTTACTTTATCGCGATGGAATATGTCGAGGGCTGTGATTTAAGGGAGTTGCTTAAAGCGTATGCCAAAACAGGGCAGCGACTACACCCCAGTGAAGTCGCCTATCTGGGTGAACTTTGTGCGGATGCTTTAGCCTATGTGCATGCATTCAAGGATGATCGAGGGCAATCTTTGCGTATCGTGCACCGTGATGTTTCGCCAGCCAATTTAATGCTGAGCACACAAGGCCAGCTTAAGCTCATGGATTTTGGTATTGCCCGTTGTGCCGCCAGACAGGCACTGACAAGCTCGGGTGTGGTGAAGGGCAAGCTTGCCTATCTTTCACCCGAACAGGCCAGAGCCGAGCCCCTTGATGGCCGCAGTGACCAGTTTGCCTTAGGCTTGGTTCTGCTCGAGTGTCTTGCAGGAGAAAAGGTTTATCAGGCTCAGAGTGAAGCAGAAATGTTGGCGCTGGCGCTTGCCGGCGAGATCACGCTTCCGGTCTATGATGTTGATTCAGCGGCGGGTCAGCTCTTGGGCATATTGACCAGGGCACTCCAGCCCGAGGCGCAGGACCGCTATGATAACTGCAGCGAATTGGCCGAAGCTTTGCGTTGTTTTCGTTTGCAGCAGGATGGTGGCGCCGGCGTGAAGGTTGAGGCACTTATGCGCAGAAAAGGCGTGGATGAAGAGACCCTTGAATGTGACGCCGCAAACCCCTGGGCGACAACCCCCCTTGCGCAGGAACAGACGGCCGCGACTGAAATAAATGCAGAAGTGCGAAGCACGCATCATTTGCCCAGCCCTGGACCAGCAAAGAACAGAGGTCTTTTGTGGACATCGCTTGCCGGCGTTTTGCTGCTCTTAGGTCTCGTTGGGGTTTGGTGGCCGAACGAAAAGCCTCAAGCGACAATGCCTTTAAGTGAGGTCCATTTTGAGAGTGTTCCAGCCGGTGTCGAGATCTTTGTCGATGGCGCACCGATGCAGGTCCGCACGCCAGGAGTGCTGATGTTGCCTTTGAGCCCGGTTAAGCGTCTTGTCGAATTTCGACGAGAGGGCTTTGTCAGCCATACCCGTTGGTCAAGTTTTGATACGGCCAAGATGCATCTTTCTGTGACGCTTGAGGCTTTAAAACCAGCATTGGCGAAGCCACAAAATGCTGTACCGAAGAAGAATGCCATGAAAAAGACATCGGTTACGGATACGCCACAAGGATTTTTAAGCTTACGCACGCAAGGTGGTTGGGCAGAGGTCTATTTTAAAGGCAAGCGTTTGGGCATTACACCTTTAAAAAAAGTCGCTTTGCCAGCGGGCAAAATTGAATTAGATCTGATTAATCCAGTTGCGGGGGTAGAGCGACATCTTGTTTTAGAGCTTGAGGAAGGTCAGCATACCTTGCATAGTGAAAAAATATTGTAGATTGAGGGCGGCTTTAGGAACGCCCATGTTCATGCAGAAGTTTTTTGT
>JASMKV010000032.1 GCA_030749035.1 Myxococcota bacterium
CTTTTAGGCGTATTCGGGTCTTTTTATCGCGTATCAATGCTTTTTTAGTAGAACATATTACGGGCATGGATATTGTACAGGTTTTTGGTCAAGAAAACAGAAGCGTACGTGAATTTACAGCGCTGAATAATGACTACCGTAAGGTTACACGTAGAGCGATTTTATTTGATGCACTTCTCTATGCGTTGGTTGAAGCTATTGGTGTTGTCGCAATTGCTGCGATGATTTGGTATGGAGCAGTGGATTTGAGTGCCGGGATTGTTGGGGCTGGAACTTTTGTAGCCTTTATGCAGTATATTCGTCGGTTCTTTGTGCCCGTAAGAGATCTTTCTCAAAAATTTGCCGTACTTCAATCGGCATTTGCTGCAGCAGAGCGCTGCTTTGAACTCTTAGATGAAAAAATAACAATAAAGAGTCCATCGCAACCCCAAAAGATTGAAAACTTTTCACAAGGGTTGTCACTTGAAAATGTTTCGTTTGCTTATCGAGATATAGATGGCAAACCTGATTGGATTCTCAAAGATCTTAATTTGGAAATGAAACGTGGTGAAAAGATAGCTTTGGTCGGGACCACAGGCTCCGGCAAAACAACACTTTTAAAACTCTTAAATCGTTTTTATGATATTCAGAAAGGGGCTATAAAAATTGATGATGTAGATCTTCGCACCTTAGAGCTTTCGTCACTGCGTAAGTTATTTGCCGTTGTTTTGCAGGATGTATATCTGTTTTCTGGCTCTGTTCGAGATAATTTACATTTTGTTGACGGGATTAGCCCAGCGGCGCTCACACGGGCAGCTAAAGCAGTCCAGGTCGATGATCTTATTAATAAGTTGCCTGAGGGTTACGAGACAACAATACAACATTTAGGAGCAAACTTTTCTGCTGGTGAGCGTCAACTGTTGGCATTTGCACGTGCTCTAGCTATTGATCCACAGATTTTACTTTTAGATGAAGCAACAAGCTCTATTGATTCAGAAACCGAAGCGCGTATTCAAAAGGCATTAGAGATTTTGTTGCAAGACCGAAGCGCCATTGTTGTTGCGCATCGTTTGTCCACTATTAAAATGGTTGATCGTATTTTTGTGTTACAGGGGGGACAGGTTGTTGAGAGTGGTACCCATGAAGAACTTTTACATTTAGGTGGTGTATATAAACGACTAGCGAAATTACATTTGGGCGAGGGTACAAATTAGATTTTATCCACCACCCCAACCAATCCAGCTTTCACCATCCTCATAAAATTCTTTTTTCCAAATAGGCACATCTTTTTTGAGAGCTTCAAGAGCATTTCTGCAGGCTTTGAAGGCCGCATCTCGATGTGGAGCAGCTGCGGCAATAATTACCGCGATATCGCCAATCTTTAAGGTTCCACTTCGATGTGCAATATAAACCTTGGCCTCCTCGCTTTTACCACAGGCATGGGCAATCCGATCGAGTTCCTGGGAGGCCATAGGCTCGTATGCTTCATAACTCAATTTTGTCACAGTTTTTCCCTGAGCATGGCGTCGCACAGAGCCGAGAAAGAAGACCGCAGCACCGTTATTGGAATCTCTTATTTTAGTGAGAATTTCGTCCAAAGAAAGAGGACTTTCACTCACATGGGCCAAGGCAGAGCCGCCGGCGACGGGGGGAATAAGAGCAATTTCGTCTTGGGATTTTAATTCACAATCGTCTATGACGAATTCAAAATTTTGGGCCCAGCGTAGGCTTTGGGCACACTTTTTAAGCTGTGGATATTTCTTATGTATTA
>JASMKV010000033.1 GCA_030749035.1 Myxococcota bacterium
GACAGCTGGGACAGAACAGCACTGATCACATCGGCGACGATGTCGGCGAAATGAGCGCTTTGCAGCCCATCGCTTTAGACGGCAATCCTGAATTCTATCGCATTGCTGCCGGCGGTGTTTTTAGCTGTGGTATCTTGATCGATGGCTCGGTCTATTGCTGGGGGAATGGTGCAAATGGCAGCATCGGCCAGGACACGAATGAAAATCTTGGCGATGAAGCTGGGGAAATGGCCACTTTAAGCCCTATCAACTTAGGCTTCACCGCCACGCAAATTGTTGCCGGTACTGACCACGCCTGTGCCCTTTCAAACGGCGGCAATGTAAAATGCTGGGGACTCAATACTTCGGGACAACTCGGCCAGGATTCTACCGCTAATGTTGGCGCGGCGAGCGGCGACATGGCCGCACTCACAAGCATCGAGGATTTCGCCAGCCACACCGGTTGTGGCAATGGCGTTTTAAACATTTTTGAAAGTTGTGATGACGGCAATCAGAGCGACGGGGATGGCTGCGACAACGATTGTCGTCCCACCTCCTGTGGGAACGGACAAGTCGATACAGGTGAAGAATGCGATGATGGCAACACCAGCAACAACGATGCCTGTACCAATGCCTGTCTCTTGGCGCGCTGCGGGGATGGTTTTGTCTGCACCAGGGACTGCCAAAACTCGACGGAAATTGTACCCATCTGCCACCATATCAACACAAATCTATTAGGAGGCCTCTGCGATAGTGAGGCGACTTCGAACACATGTCATGCTGTGGGCGGAGAGTGTCTCCGCATCAGCGAACACTGCGATGATGGCAATACCCTAAGCCATGATGGCTGTAGCGAAACTTGCAGAGACCACATCTGGAGATCGCACCTCCTTTTTGACGGGATGGACGGGACGTACGGAACGGACGGGTTTGTCTCTAAAGAAAGTAATCTGACCTATGGCCGGGAGATGCTTTATGTTGCCACGCAATCTTTTGACAACACCACCACCACCGGCAGCATCTATACACTGCAGACTGCCGATGGCAAGCCGAGAAAAACAATCCATGGGCAAACTCACAGTACTTATGGCTTACCCTGGCAGATCTTCCAACACCAATCCACGCAAAACGACGCCAGGTTTCGCACTGACCCTGTTTTAGGCAATAATGGCAAGCAACTCTACGCCATGAGTGCCGATGGGCTTGTCCACTGTATCGACCCCTACGGCCGCTGCTATCATCCAGACAATGGCCAGGCATACAATGCGACATGTTTAACCGATACGGACTGTGACTGGTGGAACCCAGATGGCACCAGTCAATGCCGGACTCCCGGAAGTTGTTCGGGGAATCCATCCATGGCCTGCTTTGAAGGTGTTGCGGTGGAAGGCTTCTCCGAGCCTTGTTTTTTTGCCGGGCAGCCGGGATTCGACGACCCCGGCTGGGACTATGGGGAATGCGTTCTAACAGCAGCTCCAGGCTGCAAGAAAAGAAAGGATTCAACCGGATGCGATGCATACCACTGGCCGGTTCAACTTGAAACCAATGCCAGTCCCCCGGAGGACCAAAGCTCCGAAATACGCACTGCCGCCTTGAGCGGGATTTCGGCTTTGGACCGCCCTGGGCTCCTGGGCTTGAATCAGGAGGCTGCAGCTCTGCTGCCTTCGGTCGTACCCCTCGATGACAAAGGTACACTCTACCATATCAACCACTGTGGAGAATTTATTAATTATAGATTCCAAATTGGCGTCGAAGATCAAGGAGATTATCTCTTTCGTTATGGCCCAGAGATGACCTTAACCGAAGAAAATCCCGGCTTGAACAGGCCTATTCTGGCAGCTCCTCCAAATGCAGGCCTCAAAGGTTTTTTTATGCCCGGTGCGGCAAACGACGTACACCGAAGCCTGATCGCGGGGTACCATGCTCTTACCACTGGCCCTGGTGGCGGAGACCTTCCCCATGCCTGCGGACAAAATTATCTTTCCAGCAACAGCGTTCTTCTTGATGCTTCCCTCATCGGCTCCCCCACTGCCCAGGATGCCTCCTATAAAGTACGCTTATTTGATCTTCGGGCGGATAATGTGTTGCATCAACGCCGCATCACCTTCGGCAACGCATGCTTTGAAAACTTCGACCATAGTTGGGCTCAAGATGAAAGCCTCAAACTCGACTGGTCCTATGCCTTTAATGCCAATGTTAAAGCGGCGCCCGCGCTGGCTTGGTCCAATGCTCCGGAAAACACCGGCAATGGTGCCCTGCATCTTTTTATTGGTGATACAGCGGGCAGCGTTTATCGTCTGGACTCCAGCATTTATCGCTCCTGTGCCAATGACACGACGCTTGCCTGTCTTAACGATGCCACCTGCAGTGCCCAAAATGCCGGCGCTTGTGCCGATGGTGCGATACCCCCAGAACTTGTTTGGCAAAGCACTTTTGATGACATCGAAGGCGCAGTAGAAGCCACCCCTGCCCTTGACTCTCAACGCAATGTTTATGTGGCCTTCAACAACAACGAAACGAGTGTTCTCTGTAAGCTACTCTTTAGCACCGGAGAAGAAATCTGGTGTACACCGGAACTCTATGGCTCTGTTGTAGGAAGCCCTGTCATCGTACAAAATATGATTTATCTTGTGACCACCTATGGCGCCATCTATAGTTTTGAAGGCGGTGGACTTACCCCACAACCAGAGCGAGGCTGGTGGGCGAGAAAAGGTGCCAACAATATGAGCAACGGGCAGGTCGTCTTTAATGAAAACTAAAAGCATGACCTGTCAGTCCTTTAAGAAGCTCTTGCTTGGGCTATGGCTGGTGTTTTTTGTCGATCTGTCTTCCTGCGACTTTTAAAAACCCCTACACGCCAATTTTCAAATTCAAGATCCACAAAATTTAGCTGCCAACACCACGCGCTTTGCTTTTCACTTGAGCGCCTTTCGTTCAACCTGCGCCACATCCACCGCATGTCAAATCCAAACCGTCAGCAATTGTGATTTGAGTGATAAGGAAAACATAAAAAGCTGCAGCGTCACACTCACCTCCAACGACAAGGGGGGCAGGATGTTTGGATCGACGCGCTCGATACTCAAGACACTGTCCTGGCCCGTTCTTATAATCGCGCCAATTTTTTACACAAGGGCAGCACCGTCAACGCCATCTTAAGTTTGGCTTGTGAAGAAAATTCCACTTGCGATGACAACAATGCATGCAATGGCAGCGAAACCTGCTACCAGCATTCATGTAAGGCTGGAGAAGAACCGCAGCCCTTTAGTGCCTGCACAACCGGCGATGGCAAATTTGGCTATTGTAACATTCCTGGCCTCTGTATCGAATCGACTTGTCGTGATGCTAATCCTTGTACTGTCGATGGCTGCACCAGTGGTCCAGATGGTGGCCCAGAGGAATGTGACGATGGTAACACCGCAAATGCTGATGGATGTAGCCTCGAGTGTCAAATCGAAGAAGGTTGGAGCTGTACGCAAGAGCTCTCTCTATGCACGACCCTTTGTGGAGACGGTATGACCGCCGGCGCAGAAACATGCGACGATGGCTGCACCAGTGGTCCAGATGGATGTAGTCTTGGCTGTGAAATTGAAACAGGTTGGACCTGTACGCAAGTTGAGCCCTTGTCGTGCGCGACCGATTGTGGGGATGGCATTATCGCCGGCGACGAAGAATGTGATGATATCTGGGTTTCCCATGGTGTCGATATCATTTCAGGTAATCAGCATCTTGGCATAGGTCTCAATCCGGATGAAGTTAACGGTGCAGAAGAATACCGAACTCCGCAGCTTACACAAGATGGGCTTGCCTGGGATAAAAGCCATATAGATGCCTCCGACGACAGCAATGCTGGTGTTTTCACCTGGTCGGCAGATCACAATGAATGGGCCATGCTTAACGATGGCCAATTCCATGTGGTACTGGATGAAAGCTGGAGCGATTATAAATCCAGTGGTGATGTTTCGACCACGGATAAGGCCATCCTTGTAAACTCCAATATAACCTTAGCACTCCAGGGCGATCCCAATGTCTGTGCGACCAAAGGCGGGTTAGATACGGCCATTCAGGGGCTGGAAGAAAAACTCAACTCTGTTGGTGACGATACCCAGTTGGCCAATGTTGATCTACAAAACATGCTGCAGAAACAACAACAAACTCTGCAGATGATGTCCAATATAGGCAAGATGCTGCATGATACGGCCATGGCTGTTATCCGTAAGATTGGCGGGTAATGAGTGTATAAAGAGAAAAGGTGCGATGCTTATGCATCGTACCTTTTTTTAACTCCTCAAAGGCAAAAGACTTTTAGATCAAACTAACCCACCAACAAACCGGCCGTGTATGTATAAACACACGCCTCCAAGAACTTAACCATAATACTTTTTTTTGGAGGGTTCTTCATGTCATCTGCTCAATCTTGTTCACACCGTGTTCCAAAAACATCATTTAAAGCAAATCTAACGCAAGCTGTTTTACGCACAACATCAACTTTAGATTTAGGTGATTTACAAAAGATCATCATCGAAATGCAGCAAAGTGAGCGCCGTGGTCATCCCAGTGTAGAAAAGCTTTCTCAAATCAACAAAACATTAGATAACCTCACCAAATCTGGGAAAATTTCTCCACAAAAATCTCTCGCCATCAAAAATCAAATTGGTACCGCCGTCGAAAAAGCCGTCGCCAACAACACCCTGCATGCGGACAAACGTTCGGTGCAGTGGTTTAAGTTCGGTGGAAAGCAAAAAAATGACAGCATACGCGCTATGGCTCAGAATGCGGCACGTACCGCTGAAATCTATTCTCATTCCTACTTTCGACGAAAAAATCCCAATCAGCAGGTCAGCAAAACCGAAGTCAACCTGATGCTTAAAAAGGCGGCCAAAGATGGCACCATCACCCTGAATGAAATCAATTCAATGTACAAAGGCATCCACGATGCTTTTCGCGATGGACAGATTTCCGCGCAAAGCCGCGATAAGGCCATCCAGGAGCTCGATAGGGAACTCACCGAACAGGCCGGTACCCGCAAAGGACATTGCCGCCGTCGACAGGGTCACTTTGCCAATAAACTCGGTCCTGAAGCAGAAAAGTTTGTCAATAAAACGCTTGGCGCTGAGCCTTACCAAAAAGGTAAATGTGGTTTTACCCGCTTTAATTTTCGCGAGCCGCAGAAACTTCAAGATCAAGTTAAAATGATCACCAAAGACAACCATGTCTCCCGTGCTGAACGCGGGGCTCTGGTCAACCAGGTTTTGCGCGATGGGCACGCCACACAAAATGAACTGCAAGCCATTCAGTTGGCCATGCTCTGCGCGGTGCGCGAAGGACATATCACGCGCAAAGACTACAATCGCACGATTAAACATTTTCAAATAGAAATCGCTCGTATGACCGGCGGCAGACAAAAACTCGGGGACATCAAACAAATGATGCAGGTGCAACACACTGGGCAGTGTCGATTTGTTGCTTAAGTATATTCAAAGGCTAGCGAAAGACGTTTTGCTTCAACTTGAAAATAAAAATGCCGAATGACTTTCGGGCGAGGAACCTTGAGTCATTCGGCATTTATTTAAAGGACGGCAGCTCTTGTCCTTTATCGCGAGGCACTCTTTTTTCAAGAGCTTGGTATGATGGGTATAAAATATCTTCTATCAATGGCCTCCTTTCTTTTGGGTCTATGGTGTTCGAAAAATAGTGCATGCCGAATAATTAAAAGCCCCCTTCAATTATCCGGCATGTCACTTAAGGGCTGGGGCGAAATGCCCCCACGACATTAAACCAGAACATTATTGTTCTAATCCGTTAACGCCACCAACCCCTGATTCAATAATCGGCTCAATGCTGCCTAAAATTGCACTCATGGCAACTCGCGTCACTGCGATGCCAGAAGCCTTACCTGCAATATCATCAACAAGATCAATCTCGATATACGTGATAGGCGCCAGTTCTAAGGCCTCAGATGTTTGTTTCACACGCTCACGGCAATTTTGATCTTCAAGAGGACAAGGAAGTCGATCGATACGCCCTGGCGTGCCGTGCTCTATCTCCATGAGAGAACTTGAAAGAAGTCCGATGAAAAGTGCAAAATCCGTTTGGTCTAAACGACGGTCCTGATTCATATCACCAGGCATGCATGCTGGTGTAAGAATGGTTTGCGTATAGCAGCCCATCAGCGCGTCAAAATCCAAACCATTGATGCGGGCATCCTGATTGAAATCGCCCAGCCCGGTAGCCAACGTATACTGTATATCTTGCGGCACCGCATTTTGCTCCGAGGTAGCGCTCTGTGAAGCTTCGGCCTCGAACAAGCCGTTTTCCTCTATAGCATGTAGGCTCGTTTCCTGACCGCAAGCGCTGCTGAGTAAAGCCACGGCGGCGGACAAAAAGAGCCTGCAGGATGTTTTCATGATTTTATGTTGTCTTGATGTTTTCATTGTGGGGTCCTTTGTTTGAGTTGTTGGTCTTGTCTAAAGCAACTTGCAGGCCAACTTTTAATATGGCCCGCACGAGAAAAAGATCCTTTGTTTTCAGCAGCTTGATTGCCTTTCCTCACAAGAAAGACCCGCTGCCCGCAAACGCTGACACAAGTTGTGACAACACACCAAGGCTTGCTTGGCACAAAAGTTGTGTCATCTGGCACAATGCCCGGCCCATCTTTTTAGAGCTGCCAAATTCGCTTTACCAAAGCCAGACTTGTCCCTGTGACAATCGAAACAAATTGTCACGCATTGTGTGCTTTAAGTGTCGTTTTATGTTGCCGTTTTTAAGCGGTTTGGCGCCAAAAAAAGAACTTCGTTTGTAAAAACAAGAAGTTAAAAGAATTTCGCAAATTTGGCATCGCCCTTGCTTTACTTAGAAAACAAGAACAAACGATGCCCCCGGCAAATAATCGATAAAATTGATTTTAGCCATCAGACTTTAGGTAAATTTCTTGGGGGCAACGAGATCCTAAAGTCTGATGGCGCTAACGCAGAGCAAACCTCTTTCTGCCCAGGGAGGCCCCATGTCAAAAAAAAATTGTATCACCAAGCCAAGTACGGTTCTGCAGGAACTACTCTTAGAAACCGTACCTGCAGATATTCAAAAAAAACCAAAGAAGAATCGCCGCAAAGAGCTGCAAGGCATTGCGGAGCGCGATGGGAGCATCAGCTATCAGGAAAAACTTCTTCTGCAAGCCCTCACCGACCACAACGGTGCCAACAAAAGCATCCTTAAAGGACTACAGAAGCCCAGTGGCTTAAATCAAACCTACTGCCTGAGTCTAAAAAAAAACCATCAGGAGCCGGAGCAGCCTTATAAACTTTGCCCGGAGTCATAACGAAAACCCCCTTAAGGCAAAACTGCAAGATCTTTCCCATACGCTTTTTGAAAACTTACCAAGTGCCAAGGAAAAGAAGCGAGCCATAAAAACTCAAGTACAAAAACTCCTACACAGTTCCGAATTTCAAAGCCCTGCCGGCCAAGTTGCCAGAAAGGCCATCGAAGAGCTGCAAAAAAGGTTGTAGGCGAGGACGTCGCCCTCCCCTATTTGTTGCTTCTTATAATGCATCGTCAACCGCCGATGGACAAAACAATGCTCACCAAAGTTGTCCGCAAACTCTCTATGATGCTTGAAAGATACTATGACCATCGTGCCGGTGAACCCAAAGATCTGATACTCTCCGCACTGCACGATATCGCCGCCCCTTTTATCCGCGGCTGGGCCGAACATATGGCCCATCTTGAAGGTGCTCTTGAAAAGGACAACCCTTTAGGCGATTTCTTACAACGCATCGGCGTACCCATCACCCATGCGGTTGGCACACTTTTGCTGGCGCTGGATACGGATGCGGGCTTTAATTTTAAGCTTTGGAAAATCAGAACCCAGCACTTAAGCAACCAGGAACTCCTTGAAATCGCCATCGCTAAAGAGAAAAAAATCCGCACACAGCGCCAAGCCTCAACGCCCTAGCCCTTTCCTTGAGAGGGTCCCAAAGCGCTAAAAAACAGCCCAAAAGGCCTCGAAAAGCCTTAAAAAGACCACAAAATGCCTGAAAGTACCTTTACTCTTCAATAGTTACCTTACGATCGCTTTTTTCGGGGATTTTTAAGCCCAAAAGGGAAGGTGACGCTAAGGTCCCTATAAGAGAGAATGATTGCGCCCGGAAATTTGAGAGACAACAATGATAGCCAAACTCAAACCGACATTTCAGGAACCCTGCGCCGACCTACGCCGGCGATTAAGCAATCACCCTCCCCGCCTACCAGCCAATAGAGGGCAAATTGAGGTCGTTTCAGGTCAGAGTCAATGGCACTATTGTCCCGAAGAAATTGATGATTTGCTTAAAAAAGAAGATATCGACGATGAAACCAGCGTCAAGCTTCTGCAGGTGGCCGACCATATGATTATGCTTTTTGGTGCACCATCGACACGTTAAGGCAGCCCTTGGCACTCATCGGCGAAACGTCCATTATCGCATATTTTTGACCAACCATCTGTGATCAATAGATTTTTATGGGAAATCTTGCCAGAGGAAGCCCCTCCGGAGCAAATGCTGACCGATTGCCCAACAAAAACCATGACAAAAACACAATTTGCGCTTAAAATGCAGTAAAGCCCGTATCCATCACCGTCGATGGCTCTGGGGAAGGCAGAATACTTGATGAAAACCCTATGCTACAGTTTATTGGCTTTGTTTCTCGTCGTCGGCATTGCGGACGAAGCCTATGCCCAAAAAAAGGCTTTTGGTGCCTCAAAAGCCGAGCCGAGCAAAAAAGCAGAGCCGGAACAAGAAGCAGGGCCGGTACAACAAGAAGCGCAGGTACAACAAGAAGCGCAGAGCAGCAGCAGTTCAAGTTCGACAAGTACGAGTTCAGGCGGGGTTGGTGCCAGCGCCGCATCCTACAGCGCCAATGCGCCAATCCTCTTTTTGCTCTTTAGCACTTTTCTTTTGGGCCTTGGACATGCCCTCTTTGGACCCCAACGCAAGCGGTAGCTCGCATTTTTCAAACACAGACTAAATGTCATTAAAAGTTTCGCGAGAGCACGACAACCCGTAGTGTCGCATGAAAAAAGCTCGACACCAGAATGCTCCGAGACTTCAGATAGCAAAGCGAGACCGGCAAACTTAAGGTGATGAAGCTCACCCCGAAGCGAAAAAGTTGCCGCATGAGATCCTGCTCTGTAATAAAATAAAAGGAAAGAAAATAGAAACTGTTTAAGACCGCGCAAAAAAAGCAGGCTGCCAGCGGTGATTCGGTCAACTTTTCAAACATCGAAAAAAGATAGGAACGAAAGAAAAGTTCCTCTCCCAAAACAACCAAGGGCACCCAAGCAATGGCAAACCAGGGAAAGTCCACCGCATAAGCGTTAAAGGTATACCATGAGCAACCGGCGCCCAAAGCAACAGCTAAAATCAAATCAAAGGGCTTCGCTTTCCAGCCGAGTCCTTTAAACGCCTTCCAGAAGCCGTCAAAAGCCCCTTCGCTGCACAGAAAGAAACCAATAAAGCCAAAAATCGCGAGAAACACACGACGCACGACAAAGGAAACATCTGCTCCACCATAAACCATATCTCCGGGAAACTTGCTTTGAATAAGACAGAGTATAAGTCCGGCCAAAGCCATTAAGGTTAAACGAAAATCAAAAGAAAAAGACACAACCTGGCTTGTTTCCTCTGTCATAGGCTCCGCCGTAACGCCTGATGTTTCATCTACTCTTGTTGCCTCAACCGCACTCTTAAGAATCTCGTCCCGCTTTGCCGTCCCCAAGAGGTCGTCATACATGTCGTGAACTTCCGCATCTGAAAACTCTTCGGCAAGAAACTTCACCTTGCGTTTACTCAGCGCGTCGACTTCCTGGATTAAATTTAAAGCTCGTAAAGCAGCAAAGGCGGCAAAAAACTGCTCCCGCTCCTGGGCATTATCCGCCGGCGCCAAGCTTAGAAAATCTTTACAGCCCACACCTTTGCCGACCGCCTTAAGAACTTCCAGCTCTCTACCTTTGATGTAGAACATAATATTTTCAACATCGGCCGAGAGCTCAAGAAAACCATTCTTCACCAATAGATCCATCTCAAGCTGCTTTAAGAGAAAAGATTGTTCGCGCAACAATTTTCGTTGCCCATAACGCGCCAAATCCAAAAGGTTGCTTTCTAACGGGACAAAAACATCCTCTAGCTCATCTTTCGAATAAAAAGAAACTTCACCCTCGTCCCAGCTTAAAAGCTCAAAAGCGATATCCTGAAAATTATTTTCTGCCGCGCCTAAGAGCTGGCCAGCCTGAATCGAGCCCTCCATCATCAAAACTGCATAAAGGGGCAAGCCGGAACTTTTAGCATTTTCCTGGGCTCGACCTATCGCCTCCTCACTTAAGCCTCCCGCCTTTAATAAGCCTGCCAGCACCTGCTCTTCTTGAACGTTGGAGCGGGCGCTGTGAAAACTTCCTTTACTAAAAAGCAATATTTTCATCCGCCCTTCAGCCTTGCAGAGCAAATAGCCACTGCGCCCATGCAGCCAAAGCTCCATAAGGATATCCTGAATCTTTACGGTTGGAAGTGTCTCTTTCCACTCTGGTACAGTGCTGTTGAGCCATGAAATATTCGCACTGAGCTGCAATGCTTGCTGGAGATGGACCAGCTGCTTGACATCATCGAACTCCGGAAGGGCAGCAAGGTCCGGTTCAATTTCTTCTGAAGCCAGTAGCTTGCAATAGAGCTCGGCAATACGCGCAGAAGGGGGCTATCCTGTTCCTTTGCCATGGCCCCTTCTATCACTGATCTCACTGGAATTAAACAGTTTTTTTAAGAATCATGAATGGATATCTACGCTAAGTACACTCGACAAAAGATTCTCGTATTGCATTTATGTTTCCGCTAAGCGACACTGCGAGCAAACCCCAATATATCATGTTTACAGGCCGTAGCACTATCTTCATTGAACGCCCTCTTCATCAAATCATGCCCTACTTTGTTGAGCTCAAGCGATAGCAGCTTTGGGTTATTTTCAATATGTTGACCTCATTTTCTCTTTCTCAAATGAACCCTCAATGGGTAAAAAGATTATTTATTTCCGCCCCTATTTTCGGCCATGATATTTTCCAACCCAAGCCAGAGACAGCCCTAAAGACATCTTCCCATAAACTTGAACCATCACTCTTTTCCCAGGCCACAATTCCCATAATCCCACACGCACACAATAAAAGCCGACGCATATAAAAGGCCGGGCAGTCTCCGGCGTAAATCATATCGCCAGAAAACGATTTAAAGAAAAGGCAACCGAGCACAGCTAAAACGACTGCTATTAATGCGGCGGTAAAATCTTGCTCGTCATTTTTATCCTTGAAAGCTTCGCTCTGACTTCCTTGAGAAGAAAGCTCGACCTCTGAGCCATTCGATTCAATATCCTGGGCAACACTCTCCTTCGTATTAAAGTCCTTTACTATTTTTTGTACAATTGCTCACTGGAGTTCCCACCTTGAGCGTCTCTTCCGCCAGATCGATCAAAAGAGGGTGAGCTCTCCTTTGAAATAATCCCAAGCTCCTCAAGGCGGTAAGATGCACAGAAAATTTCTTCTCGCTCCTGCGGATCATCAATCTCCAAGTCTTTAACAAAGCTTGATGCTTTGCTTCCTTGAGCAATACGGCGCACCACTTCATTTTCTGCCGGAGAAAGCTCTCTGGCGACAAAGGCCAGGGATTCCATCACACGGTAAGTTTCGGACACTACCAATAAGTTCATTTCAAGTTGTCTAAAGAACAAACTCGATGTGCCTTTGCTTGCCCTGATTCCCATCCGAGATATTTCCAGAAGTGAAATTCCCAGCGCCGACTTATCCGCACGTAAATCCTCTTTCGAATAAAAGAAGCAATCTCCGCTCTTCCAGGAAAAGATTTCCGCTGTGATGGCTCGTTTATTCTTCTCAATGCCTTCTAAAAGTCGATCCGATTGTATGGCATTCATTTCCAAAAGGGCCTAGGTAAAGGGTTTTTGGGAATCCTTGGCTAAGCTCTGAGCTGCGGACGATTGCTTCCCATTAATCGCGCCGGTGTCCACAAGAAAATTTGGGAGTTGTTCACTCGCTACATTTGAACGGACGCTATGAATAACCCCTCGAGCCAAAACAATGATCTTAAGGCTAGAGTCTGTTTTGCAAACCAAATAACCGCTTAGATTCTTCTCTATCGCATTCAGAAGAACCTTTCCAATCCTGGCACCCCCAAGGGGCTCCTGCCAGTCCGCACGTACTGTGTTCAGCCAGGACAAATTGGCACTTAATTTAAGACCCCGCTGAATCTGTGCCAAACGAGTTAGGTTTATAAACTCCGAATTCTCAGCGGAGCCGTCCGGCGGCCCCTCTTCGTGATCACTCCCCAGAATACATCCGCATTATTTTCCGGGATATTTTGCGATTCCGACTCGCCCATACTGGTCTAAATAGCACAAATGACTGGCTATTTACATGATTTTTTGCAAAAAATCTCTGCAACGCACTGAAAATAATGCGATTTATTGCTACGCGGGGAAGACTAAAAACAAACCCTATGCCCCTGCAGAAATTCGCCAGAGCCGAGCATATCTGCTACATTTCAGAACAATTGATTTCACATCATGAGCACCTTCAAATCAAAATTTATCTATTTTTGGCTCTTTTTCCAGCTCCTTGTTTCCTGTGAGAGTTTTAATCTTGAACAATTCTCTATCACCCTAAAAGATCCTCAATCCTTAAGCGAAGGCTTTAGCCAAATCCGTGTGCGCCTACGCTCCCAAAACGAGCGCATCGAGTATTATTCCGCAGAGCAATGCGATTTAGGTGAGAAGTGCACTTTAAATATTCAAATCAGCAAAAGCGACCAAGCCATCAACAAAATCTGGGTAGAAACGCTGGATAAGGATAATGTCGTGCTTGCCCGCAGCTACAACGCTCTCGACAAAGTGGGCAATATCGAAGCAGAGCTAACAACTCCCTGTTCAAATTCCGACGACTGTGACGATGGAAATTATTGTACAGGAGTTGATGCATGTACTTTTGAAATCTGTATCGTTTCCGAGGTTCCTCAACAAAACGACATTTGTGCAGCAGAGGACAACACCGTTGGACATTGTATTGATGCCGAGTGCCAGGAAAGCCAATGCGGGGACGGTATTTTATGTAACGTCGAACCATGCAATACGGGCCCCAACAACTCCCTGGAAGAATGCGACGATGGCAACACAACCAACGGGGACGGCTGTGAAAATGACTGCTCCTATACCCTGGTCATTTGCTCCTTAGGAGCGGAACAAATTGGTAAAGCTTGTGACGACGGCAACGGCTGCACCACTAACGATGTTTGCCTTGAAGACGGCACATGCGCTGGTGCAGCAAGGGAATGCAATACACCGCCAAACTCCTGCTACGCCAGTGAAGGCACCTGTGAGGCAGGGGATTGCGTTTATGATTTTTTAGCGGATGAAGAATGTGACGACAACGACGCCTGCACGGGTACCGATCTGGAGCCCGACCAATGTGCTATGGTTTGTGATGATAATGACAACTGCACCGGAGCCTGTGTCGCTGGTGGTGCCATCACTTGCGACACACCACCTGGTCATGAGACATGCTTCGTCGCACCTGCCGTCTGCACCAATGGTGCATGTCACTATGTACAAAAAGCAATTGGAACAGATTGCTCTGATACGAACCTCTGTGATGGCGATGAACAATGTGATGATGTCGGGGCTTGCGTTGAGGTTGAAAGCACAGCGCTAAGCTGCAACACACCACCTTCAATATGCCACACAAGTACTGGGGCGACCTGCGCCATGAACGAAAATGTTGCTGAATGTACTTATCCGGAAAAAAGCAACGGCACATCCTGTGATAACGATACGCTTTGTGACGGTAGAGAAATATGTACCGCTGGGACTTGTGCCGCCATTGACGGCACCGCCATCACATGCCCTACAAGCAGACCAAGCTGTGATACCTCGACCGGCGCGTGTCTTTGCACTGGTGAATCCTGCGATGATGGACTCTTTTGTACGGGAGATGAAATTTGTAATGAAATTGGGCGATGCGAACGGGCCGCCCTAAGCTCCTGCACCACGGGTGCTGCGGACAGTTGTCAGCCACTGGGTTGTACGACTCCAAATTGCAACTCCGCTCTCGATGTCGCGTTTTTTGGTACCTGCAGCGAAGCATCTGAGATGTGCCAATACAGTGCCGATGAAACCACATGTGAAAATCAGTGTGGCGATAATGATGCTCATCAATGTCCTGGTACCGATCCTTGTGAGAGCAAAGACTGCAGCAGCGTCCCTGAACTCGCGCCTTTTGCGGAGTGCTGGGCCATCCCTGGAACCGGCGCAAGCTGTGTCAGCGGCAATTGCGTCTACGAGTTTCAAGAAAATACTGCCTGCGATGATGGCAATTTTTGCACCACAGACACCAAGTGCATCTGCCTTGATCAAGATGGCGTTCAAACCACATGTCCAGCGTCCATTTATAACAACACAGACGTTGTCTATACTTGTGGGCTGGGTGAGAGTGTCGACTGCGATGACGATAACGTCTGCACCTTGGATTACTGCGATATGAATGCCAGTGAGACGGGTAGCCGCTGTATCAACACCAATCTCCCCGCTGGTGCCGCCGGCCTCTGTCCCGCCGATGAAGACCCCTGCACCGATGAGGTGTGTGACGGCGCAGGCAGCTGTACCACGGAAAGCCCAAATCCTGATTGCGGCGAATAATTGAGGCAAATTACTCTTGATTTTAAGCCAAAATATTGGTTTGCACTTCTACGCCCTACAAGAAGTATGCTTTTGATGAGCAACCATGAACTTTGGTACAATAAGACTGCTGTTTTCCCTGCTCTTGGCCGGCTGCGCCCAGGAACATCTCGCCGAACGCGGACCACTTCCGCCAACTCCCGAGGCGCAAAACGAGTCTCTTCCCGATGCCCCATCCGCACCTAATGGTGCTCCGTGGGTCGAGCCAGCACTGGAATCCCCAATCCCCTACCCTTTTGTTTTCCTCCATGGCATGGCCGGCTTCATTGAATTAGGTCCCCTCGAGTATTGGGCCGACATTATCAATCTCTTAAACACCCAAGGTCATGATGCCTATCCTTTGGCAGTAGAGCCCTTTGCGACCATGGCCATCCGTGCGCAAAATGCGGCCCAACAAATTGATGAAATCCTGGAAAGCACCGGCGCGCAAAAAGTCCACTTACTTGGACACAGTCAAGGTGGGCTCGATGGACGCTATATCATCAGCACGCTGGGTTATGCGGACCAAGTTGCCTCCTTAACCACCATCGCCTCACCACACCAAGGCGTAAGTACGATTGATGCAGCTCTGGGGCTCCTACCCGACTTCACGGAAGAAGCGATTGCAGCTATCTTTGACGCCATCGCCGAAACCATAACCGACTACGACTCAGATCTTCTCGCCCAACTCGAAGACATGAGTGTTGAGCATGTGCAAAATACATTTAACCCCAACAATCCAGACGCACCCAATGTTCAATATTATTCCATTGGCGGCAGAACACAGGCTTCACCCAACGTTGATACAAGCATCACCGACGTCATCAATCCGCTCTTTATTGGCACCTTTTTATTAGGAACCGTACTGGAAGGGGAAAACGACGGGCTGGTCTCTATCACAAGTGCGCAATGGGGCACTTATTTAGGAACCGCGCCCGCCGATCATCTTGACGAAATCGGGATGTTCCCAGCCACCCCTGTTGTCGCCTTCGATTATCTAACCTTCTACAGCCAATTGGCGAATTTCCTGGCCAACCAAGGACCACCACCGGTTCTGCCTCAATAAGGCTTTTTCTTTTCTGAACTTTATGTAAGACTCACCTGCAAACGGAAGAGAGTCATGAAAAGACCCGAATTTAGCGCTTGGCATGAATTGCGGCGGCAAAACTTTTTCTCCATCCATGATGAATTGCATCACTCTATTCGCTTCTATTTCGGGCAGGAATTTTTCGACAACAACAAGGCCGATTTCGACACTTTTGGTGCTGTCTGTGCCGGAGAACTCGAAGAACTTATCGCCGACTGTGATTTTATCGAACATGGGCCCAAGCTTGATTCGGACAACAACGTAATACGCTTTCATCCATCCTACGCCAAGGCCGGCAACCTTATCTGGGAAAGTGGAATACTCTCTAACTCTCTACAAGAGGGGCACACGCCAAAACAAGCGATTCTTTTTTACCTGCTCGCCCATCAAGGCGAAGGCGGCCACTGCTGCCCCATCGCCTGTACTTCCGGACTCATCCATGCCCTTAACACCCACGGCAGTGATGACTTAAAAGAACAATTTTTAGCCCCTCTACTCGACGACCGCTATGAAAGCGCACATATGGGGGCTCAGTTTCTGACCGAAATCCAGGGCGGTTCTGATGTCGGTGCAAACCGCACCTGCGCAACACAAAGTGAAGATGGCGCCTGGCGTATTAGCGGCGAAAAATGGTTTTGCTCGGTGGCCAATGCGGAACAATTTTTTGTCACCGCCCGTGTTGGAGATAAACCTGGCACCAAAGGTTTAGGGGCTTTTCTTATTCCGCGGCATTTAAGTGACGGCACTTTAAATAATTTTCACACCGTCAAACTCAAAGACAAATTTGGTTCCAGGGCCATGGCGACCGGAGAAATCGAGTTTGAGAACGCACTCGCCTACCCTATTGGTCATCTTGAAGATGGTATCAAGATCGCAGTCGGTCTGGTCCTTAACACCTCACGCTGGATTAATGCACTCGGATCGACCGGAGCCATGCGTCGGGCCTACATCGAAGCCTCAACCTACGCGCAAACCCGCGAAGCCTTTGGCCAAAAGATTGGGCACTTCCCCTTAATGCAAAACCTTCTCCTCAAAATGCGTGCTGAAGAGCAAGCGGCTTTAAGCTCCACACTCTATTTAACCAAACTGGTGAGCGAACTAAAAACCAAGCCCGACGCACACAAACAAATGCTCTACCGTTTTTTGGTCAATGCCAATAAAATAAGCAGCGCTTTAAATGGCACAGAAGTGATCCGCACCGCCATCGAAATTCTTGGTGGTAACGGTACAATCGAAGATTTTTGTGTGCTACCGCGACTCTTGCGTGACAATATCGTTTTCGAAAACTGGGAGGGCACCCATAACGTGTTGGCCATGCAGATCTTTAAAGACTGTCAGAAACAAGAACTTCATAAGGCGGTTTTTGAACAGATTAGCGGCCAAATCCATCAAATCAAAACCGAACCTTTAAAAAATGATGCCCAAAGCTTGGACGCTCGACTCAAAACGTTACGCATTAAATTCGATCGTGCCATGCAGGATGAAAGCTACGCCTTAAGTACGATTCGCAACCTTAGCCTCGAACTCTTGCGGTGCTGGCAAATCAGTCTGCTTCTTAACGAATCTCAATGGGCCCTACAAAACGAGATAACAAGCACGAAATTAAAGAGCGTCGCTTATCTGCTGACAGACAACAGCCTTTAACATTGTTTCGACGCGGTTTTGTCGAGCAAATAAACTTACTTGACTTCCGAACCACGGGTGATTAATAGAGTCACCCTGATTGGTGCGGGGTGGAGCAGCTTGGTAGCTCGTCGGGCTCATAACCCGAAGGTCGGTGGTTCAAATCCACCCCCCGCTACCAAAAAAAGCGGTGTTCTCACCGCTTTTTTTTTGCCCGTCTATTGAGAAAAATCCAGAGTCGAGCCATACCCACCTTTCAAATGCAAACACCGCAAAAAATGATTGTTCGCTTAAGCCTCATTCTTGGTCTCTTGACCTTGCTCTTTGCACACTTTTACCAAATCGGCGATCTACCCAGCGGACAATACCACGACGAAAGTTCTCTGGCCTACAATGCCTATGCGATTGCCCAGCACGGTGTGGATGAATACGGTAGAAGTTATCCGCTTTTTTTTCGCGCCTTTGACAATTATTTTGACCCTTTGATCATTTATAATCTCTCACCCTGGTTCTTAATCGGCGATTTAAGTTTACCCCCCTTAAGACTACTTAATGCCTTGATCTTTTTGTTCGCCAGCATGGTTTTCGGATTGATTTGCATGACACTTTTCCCACAACCACGCTGGGCGGCTTTAGGATTTTTCATTTACAGTCTTTTACCCTGGACCTTTCCCATGAGTCGTATCGCCTTAGGCGGAAACAACTATTTTCTTTTAAGCCTTAATTTAGGATTCTTATTTTTTCTTCTCGCCTATCAGAATCACTCCGTCAAAAACGCATGCTTCTCTGCTTTAAGCTTTGGGCTTGGCCTTTATGCCTACCACATTGCCCGCCCATTTTATGCGCTCTTTTTCATCGCGCTCATCTTTTGTATGGCGTCACATTGGCGCAAATACAAAAAAGAAATCCTTTGTTTTACGGGCACCCTCTTGTGCACATCGCTTCCACTGCTCTTTAGCCTGATGGACCAAACCACATCTTTGACCGCACGCTTTAGCGACATTTCACTCTGGCACCATTCAGCAACCACACAAGCCTTTGGTAAAAATTTCATCACCGGATATCTAAGTTATTTCGACCCCCGTTTTCTTTTTATGTATGGCGACTTTAATCTGCGTCACCATACAGGGTTTGGCGGCCAGCTTTTTCTTTTTATGGCGCCACTGCTCATGATTGGTCTTTACCGCAATATAAGCTCGCTAAGAACAAGCCCGACAGCCCGTTTCGTGCTCTGCGGACTCCTGCTGGCCCCTTTACCTGCAGCTTTGACCATCGATGTCATGCATGGCCCACGTACCATGCATATGGGCACATTCTATATTCTGCTCAGCCTCTACGGCGCAGAAGCACTCTTTAACCAAATCAAAAGCAAGCGCTCGATAGGCCTTTTGGCACTCATGCTCTTTTCATTTGAAAGCGGGCTTTACCTCAAAGATTATTTTGGAACGCACTATCAAAAAGCACTGGCGCCTTATATGCATGCGCATATCAACACAGCACTTAAAGAATCCTTAAAAGAGCAAAAGCCCAATGAGATTCTTTATATTTCCCGCTCTGTCTTTCCTTTTTCTGACAGCCAATTTAAGCCGCACATCTACGCACACATTCTCTTCCACACAAACATTTCTCCTTTAGACTATCAAAAAAGCGGTTTTGATTCGCTGGTGCGCCCTTATCATGTCGGTGCCAGGCCCTCCGGACTTCTCTTGCGCACCAATCTGATTCCAGATACTTCCTCGCCAAATGTACCATTTAAGCTCAACACCGAACCCCTGCCTGAACATGCACAAAGAATTAAACGTATACCTATAGAGAATACAACCTTAGCGTACTATACTTCTTTGCCAACAGAGGCTTTAAAGGCGCACCTTAAAACGATTGCCAGCGATGGCGATGGCTTTTATTTTGAACTTTGGCGCATGTCATCACATTAAAGGAACACATGGCATTAACCCCGCTCTATATTCATCAACTGCATCAGCCTAAAAATGCGGCACGACAAATTGCGGCACGCAATCAAGGTTTTGGAACGCTCTTGCTTTTTCTGGCCGTGGAGTGGTGCCTTAGCATGCCCCTGGATATCGCCTCTGATGCAATGCGATTTACCTACTCACTGCCTCAAGGCCTTGTCCTTTTATGGAATCACTACTTCCGTTTTGCATTCAATTCTGTCGTCATGATTTATCTCCTTGCGGCAGGCTTACATTATCTCAGCAGACAATCTCGATTTGAGCGTCATGATATAGGCAGCTTTGTTGCGCTCCTGGCCTATAGTTACTTTGCTTTTATTCTTATGCTTTGCGCCGGCTTTATCTTAGGTAAGTTTGGCTTACCTTATCCTTTAAGCTTTACGCCTTATGTCTCGCTGCAACATCATTCTTCTTTAACTCAAGCCGTACATCTTATCCTCTATTTCGCTCCGAGCGCTGCACTGGTCATCATCGGCACCCATAGCCTCCTAACCAACGCTCCCGAAAAACCGTTCACACCTCAACCCACCCCGGCGCCGCTGACTCTCTTGTGTGTGACGATCTTATCGATTGCACTCTTCATGAGCGGTCAATACATCAAGGACAACTGGCAAAAAGTCCGGCCGCCGATGCCCGATGATGCTTTAGGTGTGATCCCGCAGAAGGCTCTTGATGGATCTGTTTTAACGCGTCAGGATTTAACCGGTAAAATTGTCATGCTGGATTTTTGGGCCACCTGGTGCCCACCATGTGTCGCCGCCATGCCACATATCAAAAAACTAAATCAAGACTTTAGAGAGCAAGACTTTGTTCTCGTCTCAATCAATACCGAACCCGATAACATCGCTGAGGTCAAAGAATTCATCCAAGCCCAAGCACTCGACTTTCCCGTCTTTGTCGACAACGGTCAGGTTCAAACCCATTACAGAATAGAAACATTTCCAACGGTTTTAATTTATGACCACAAAGGCATGCTGCAATATATCCATACCGGCAACACCTCAATGCACAATCTAAAACAAGAAATTGAAACGCTTATAGGCGCTAAGCACTAATAGGCTCTGATGGATCGGCAGCAAGGTCTTCATCTGCAGCTGTTTCCCCGGGGAGATAAATGGGCTCTTCTTCTGGCCACAAATAGTGCCCAACCCCTTTAACCAGTTCCCTCAGTCCGGTTTTTTGCAACGCAGAGACACAAAATGTATCTGTGCTTTGGCGTGTCAGCTTAATCAAATCAGGATCAACCAAGTCGGACTTATTATACACTATGAGTTGTGGGATTCGTGAGAGTTGAAGCTCCTCAAGTAAAGCATCCACCGTTTCTTGTTTTTGCTTCACCATGGGATCGGAAATATCTAAGACATGCAACAAAAGGTCGGCACCTTCGAGTTCTTCAAGCGTCGCACGAAAAGCACGCAACAAATCCGGCGGCAAATCTCGAATAAAGCCAACCGTGTCGGTGATGATCGCCTCACGCTCTAAAGGAAAACGCAAACGGCGACTTGTTGGATCGAGAGTCGCAAAAAGTTTGTCTTCGGCAAAGACTTTGCTTTGGGTCAACATATTCAAAAGCGTCGATTTACCTGCGTTGGTATAACCAATAATCGAAATAATCGGTATTTCACTTTCCTGCCGACGAGAGCGTCGCATGCCTCGTCCTTTTGAGAGCTTATCGATTTCCTTTTCAAGCCGGGAAATACGATCGCGCGCGCGACGACGATTGATTTCCAGTTTGGTTTCCCCCGGACCTCTTCCACCAATGCCTCCGGTCAGGCGCGAAAGGCCGGCGTCGAGATCTGTCAAGCGCGGCAGGTTATATTTGAGCTGGGCCAATTCCACCTGTAACTTTCCATCCGCACTCTGGGCACGTTGGGCAAAAATATCTAAAATAAGTTGTGTGCGATCGATGACCTTTAAATCTGTGGCCGCTGCAATGGCCCTGGCCTGCGCGGGCATCAAGTCATGATCGAAAATGATAAATTCAACCTCTTCATTCAAACAACGCAGCTCAACTTCTTCAAGCTTGCCTTTACCGACAACAAAACGTGGGTCGACCTTGCGCTTCATTTGAATAATCGTGTCCAAAACGTGAACCCCTGCAGTATTGGCCAATTCAACAATTTCCGCCAATCGCCACTGACTCAATCTACGATCTCGGTACACCCCTACCACCAACGCCCGTAACTGGCCTTCTGCTTTTTGGATAACCTTTTGCCGCCCCGCTTCTTTTTCCAGAGCCGCAATAAGTGCCGCAAAATCTAAATCTAAATCGTGAATCGAACGGGCTTGTTCTTCGATATAACCTTTTTGCTCAGCTTCTCCGAGATTGAGGTGAGCATAATGTAACGCCCCGGATTGACTTCCACCAACCTGTACCGTGCAGACCAAATCAAGGCGCAGTTTTTCTAAATCAACAATATCTTCGGACTCAAGCTTCGCGTCACCAAGCACCGTGTGAATATGACGAAGCCCGCGAAAACGCCCTAAGCCAGCGCGCTGACGACCAAAATCCGGTAAATAAATACGATGGGCATCGCCGACAAAGGTGTATTCAACCTGACCACGTCGATTAATAAGGACACCAACCTGGCGACCAATCTGGGCCGAAACATCACTTAAATGCTTGAGTAGATCTGCTGAAATAAGCTCGTCGGGTCGACTCTTGCGTCGGTAAGTGCGCTCCAGCGCCTTTTTCTCGGCGGCCTTGAGCCCTTCAATATGACCACTGACATGACGAATTTTGCGCTACCCCCTGCTTAAAAAGCCTATCCTTTAGGCTACACCCTGGTCGCTTAACTTGTAAAGCCGAGGAAATCCAGACATTGTCCAGCATATTTTTGTGTCCTGCCTAAAAGCTATGCTATAAACAAGCATTCAAGACTTAAGTCACATAAATTACTGAGGGTTTTATGCCGAAACAATTCGCCTTTATTGTCGATCCCATGGAGAAGATGATCCCGGCCGAGGACACGACCTTTGCCTTTATGCTGGCCGCTGCCGCCAAGGGCCATCATGTGGTTCATGTTCTGCCACAGAATGTGACCTACAAAAATGCTAAGGTCTACTTGCACGGCGAAAGAGTCGAAGTCTTTGACGAGAAAGACAAACATTTTCAGGTTCTCAAAAAAGTTCAGCTCGAGGCCGCTGAATGCCAAGCTATTTTTATCCGCAGCAATCCCCCTTTTGACGAAGCCTATCTCAATCTCACTTGGATATTATCTTTTGCCGAAGACCAAGGGGTCCGCATCATCAACTCCCCCAGAGGCCTGCGCAACGCCAACGAACACCTCTACGGCTTAGAATTTGCCGAATATGCACCGCCCACCCTGGTCACCAATCAGGGTGATAAAATCAGGGCATTCGTGGAAGAGGTCGGGGGTATGGCCATTGCCAAACCCATTGATGGGCATGCGGGTTTTGGTGTCCTTAAACTGCAAATTGGCGATTCAAATTTACCCGCCATCGTCGAAGTCTTAACTGCAGAAGGTCAAACTCCGATCATTGTTCAGACCTATATTCCAGAAGCCGAAGAAGGCGATAAACGCATCATCCTCGTGGATGGGCAACCACGCGGCGCAGTCCTGCGCGTACCGGGTGCAGATGACCACCGCGGTAATTTACATGTGGGTGCGCAAGCCAAAGCTTGTGAACTTAACCCCAGAGATCTAGAAATCTGCGCCGCCATGCGCCCCAAACTCCAAGCAGATGGGCTCTTCTTTGCCGGAATCGACATCCTTGGCGACTACCTCATCGAGGTTAATGTCACCAGTCCAACCC
>JASMKV010000034.1 GCA_030749035.1 Myxococcota bacterium
GATTTTTTGCGGACATGAGCGATGCGGTTGAGCGGGCTCTGGGGGAATGCGCGCATCATCAATGTGAGGTTTGCCCTTTATCGGTGTTCGCGGATGAAGCTCTCTAAATCACTAAACACTTTCGTTGTTTGGTTTTCCACAGCGCATATTGATCGGTAAGGCGACATCGATTTTCGCAGGATACTTGAGGTCAAGGCCTTCCATAATTTGAATGAACGCATCTGCATCAATATGCTCAGCAAGTCTGGGGTTGTGTTTCTTTTCTTCGCCGACGGTGGAGGCCGTACGCCCTTGATAGTCATGGGCAGGGTAGATAAGGCAATCATCGGGGAGGGGGAAAATCTTCTTGTGCACAGAGTCGTAAAGTTGTGCAGCAGAGCCTTCCTGGAAGTCTGTTCTGCCACAGCCTCTGACCATCAAGGTGTCTCCTGTAAAAGCCATGCGCTGATTGTCCAGCACATAGGTGAGGCACCCGGCAGTATGACCTGGAGTGCAACGCGCCTCAAGGTGATGTTGGCCAAAGCATATGGTGTCGCCCTCTTCAAGCCATTGGTCGGCGCCTTGAGCACCAGAGCATGCGGCGACGGCACAAAGCGCAGATGTTTCCTGGGCAAGTTCATGGGCGCCGGTGATATGATCGGCGTGGATATGTGTCTCGAGGATAAAGCGCAGCTTGAGCTGAAGCTCCTCAATGATTTGCATGTCTCTGTGATGTTGCTCTCGGACCGGATCGATCAACACGGCTTCTCTGGTTTGGCTGTCGGCAAGCACATAGGTGAATGTCGAAGTGGTCGAGTCGATGAGTTGTCGAAAGAGCATGGTCTTTTGAGATCTATCAGGAATTTTTCCATGCGCAAAGTCCGTTGATGCAGCTCAGGGGACAGCTCCTAAGTGTTTAATATTAAAGCTGATTGCCCTGGTGCCTCAAGGGCCAACAAAGTTCACTTTTTTTTCACCTTTTTTTAAAGTTTTCCCAAAAGACGACGATGAGGGTGCGACATTTGTGCTTTTGCGATTGCATGGTGAAGTGCGCCTGGCTTGTGGGATTTGTGCGTCTCCTTGGTCTTGGTGCGTTTGCTGCGCGTGGCGAAGCATTCTACTTTTTGAGGGGGCAGGACTCTCAATGGGTAGGTACACACACACTTTAAGACATGAGGTCTGCCATGGCTTTTTCTATGATCACGAACATTTCGTCTCTTGTGGCGCGTCGTAATTTAGACAAGACAACAGTGAAGCTCAGCGAAAGTATTGAGCGCTTATCTTCAGGCTTGCGCATTAATCGTGCATCCGATGATGCGGCCGGTTTGGCCATTGGGACAAAACTCAAAGCGCATATTCGTTCGCTTAACCGGGCAAAGCTCAATTCGAACGATGCGGTGAGTCTGATCCAGACTGCTGAAGGCGCATTAACAGAAGTTGCAGGCTTGCTTAATCGTATGCGCGAACTGAGTGTGCAGGCTTCAACCAGTGGGACCCTCACGACAGCAGATCGGTCCAGTCTTAATGTTGAGTTTCAAGCTTTGGAGTCAGAAATCGATCGCATCACGAATGTGACGCAGTATAATGATAGAATCTTGCTCAATGGTTCTTTGAGTTCTGGGGTGAGCTTTCAAGTTGGCATGATGAATTCGACCAGTGACAGGGTGAGCTTAACGCTTTCGAGTGCTTACACCTCGGTGATTGGCACGAGCAGCGCATCGGTCACGACAGCGACTCAGGCCGCCCTGGCGATCACACGTGTCGATGCGGCCATCTCAAAAGTCTCCGAAAGGCGCAGCACTTTAGGCGCGGCTCAAAACAGATTGTCGACAACGATTGCGGTGGTGGAAAGCATCTACGAGAATACCACGAGAGCGCGTTCTCGCATGATGGATACGGATGTGGCCGAAGAAACAACCCTGCTTGCGCGCAATCAAATACTCTTGCAGGCCGGCGCGTCGGTCTTGGCCCAGGCCAATCAAATACCGGCGATGGCCTTAACTCTTTTGCGCTAGGCTACACGCAATCTTTGTGGCCAGTTCCACATTGTTTAAAGCCAGCGCCATGTTGGTCTTTAAGCTTTTCCCTGCACTTGCCTGAACGATATTGG
>JASMKV010000035.1 GCA_030749035.1 Myxococcota bacterium
ACCACATTTTATCGACAAAGAGGCTCAAGAGAGCAAAAACGACGCTCACCCCAAAAGCAAAGCGAAACAAATGCGTCGAGTCTCCATCCTGCCCTGTGATCGCCAGGAGCATCCCTAAAACAAGAAACCCGACAACCGTCATCACCAAGCTTAAGGCAAGCATAGGGTAAGACTTTAACTTCAGGAGGCTCAACACCAGCAGGCAACCACCTAAAAGCCAATACAAAACGCTCCACTGCACATGCAACGCCAAAACCCAAAGCGGCAATGCCAAAAAGAAGTTCAGGAGTGTCAATAAGCCTTTGGAGCGCACTCCAAAGGCAACCCCTAAAGCACAAACCAGCGCCACAAGCGCTAAAGGTGATGCGGCACTGTGTTGCAGAGCTAAAAAAACCAATATGCAGGCTATTTGCATAAGCGATGTGCGGTCAACGTTTTTGAAAATTGCTCCAAACATCACGAATACGATGAAACGATGACAAAACTGCTCTAAAAATCATCCGCAGGGTGTGGATCCCAACCAATAAAGTCATCGAGTTCATACTTGTCCGAATCGGTGCGCAACTTCTCAAGCCCCGATACCTCAACTTGGCGAATGCGTTCCCGGGTTAAATTCAGGATATCCCCGACCTCTTCGAGGGTGATGCCACCACGTTCGGCCACATCCAAAGCGCAGGTTTCTTCGAGTTCCCATACCTCTTTGTCCGGAAAATTAAGCTTCACAGAGCCCGTTTCTGGGTTCACATCTAAAAATAAATGATATTTACAGGAAACGTACAAACAAGGGCGAGGGCCATTCACACATTCGGAACGGTTCATGGGCCGCTCATAATCAAGAATCTCGATCATCTCTCCGGCACGTTCGCGACGACGCTTTTCACGGGTCATTTCACGACGAGACATTGTTTTAGGCCGCTTTACCCCTTTGACTGGGCTCTCAGGCAATGCTTCTGCCTCGTGCGATGTCCCGTTGTTCGAAGCTCTTAATCCCATGATTTTTTTCTCCTCTATAAAGTTCCCTGTTGTTCGTCTCACTCAATCGTAAATGCGTGGCGTATCGAGTTTTACCGCTAAACCCTTAAGTGACATCAACTGCTTTTGCATGCGCTTTTTATCCTGGCCTAAACTTTTACGAAAACTTTGTTGGCCAACACGCTGTACCTTGATCGCCTCATTGAAGCGTGATTGCACATTCCTATAGACCCGCTCTAAAGTGGCAATTTCACCCACAAGCCCTACCGTCCCCAGACGGATTTCCTCAAGCGTCGCGCCTTTATCGAGTTCTTTTTTGATCTTCGCAATCTGACGAACCACGGTGACGGGGTATAGTCCTGCCGAACCCCGATGGCGTCCCCGACTACCAATACGTTTGGATTTAGGTAAAAGCCCTAGCTGCACATACTTACGCAAGGTCGGCTCAGAAAAGCGCTCCTTTTTTCGTGCAAAAATATCGACAAGCGCCGCTGAGCTGATGCCATCTTGATACTTTTTCTCAATTTTTTTGAGTTCTGCTGCTTTAAAGATCGCCATGTATATTCGCTATAATGCTTTAGAACGATCGTCAAGAGAACGATCGTTGACATCAAACTTTAAAATCAAAAAATGTACTTTATGTCGTACAAGGGATCCAAGATCCTACATCAGCGCATGTATCGTATTTTTTGACAGAGCAATATATTTAAAATAATGCAGAAGCCTGCACGTGGACGTGCAAGAGGAGAAAAAGCCTTTATCTTTTAGTGTAGTCCTTCTTTTCTTTAAGGCAGTTGCTTAACCATGTTTTCGTAGGAGTCTGGACGCCTGTCGCGGTAGAATTGCCATACATTGCGCACCTCATCGATCATCGCCAGATCCATATCCGCTACAATCAACTCGCTATCGTCTTCAGAGGCCTCAGCAATAAACTCACCACGTGGATTCACGAAATAGGACGAGCCATAGAACTTGCCTAAATTCCACGGCGCTTCCGTGCCAACCCGGTTGATGCAGCCCATATAATAGCCATTGGCAACCGCATGCGCTGGCTGCTCGAGCTTCCAAAGATACTGTGAAAGCCCGGCCACGGTGGCAGAGGGATTAAACACAATTTCGGCACCATTGAGCCCCAAAAGACGCGCGCCTTCAGGGAAATGTCGGTCGTAACAAATATAGACGCCCACTTTACAATGGGCTGTGTCAAAAACCGGATATCCGAGATTTCCAGGCTTAAAGTAGTACTTCTCCCAAAATCCTGAAGTTTGTGGGATATGGTTTTTTCGATATTTTCCCAGATAGCTGCCATCTGCATCAATCACTGCCGCCGTATTGTAGTAGACCCCGGCCATCGCACGCTCATAGATAGGCACCACAATCACCATCCCATACTTTTTCGCGTAGGGCTGCAGGGCCTCCACAGTGGGTCCAGGACAAGATTCAGCCGAATCATACCAGCGCTTGTCTTGGGAAGGGCAAAAATAAGGACCGTCAAAAATTTCCTGCAAACATAAAACCTGCACACCCTTTTCGCCCGCTTCCTCAATAAAAGGGATATGGGCCTCAAATGCAGCCTTTTTAACTTCAGAAACCGGTGTTTCATTATCATTAATCGGATTGTGACATTGAATTAAACCGCCCTTAATCATACGTGACATGAACTTGCTCCTCTTGCACTTAAGGTTAGACCTGCAATCGAAATAAGCTTAAAGCAAGCGATGGTCAAGAGAGAAAAAGCCTTTAAAATCGACAATCTTTCGGCATTATTGAAGACACCGTATCGAAAACCTGGTGACGCCAAAAAACCATGATAGGGCATCTCCGATGCGAACCTTGTGAGGCTCGATAATTCAGGCGGATACGGGCCCCTGTTGGGCAGCAAAAACATAATCCCGCTGTAATGGGAAATTCCAGGTAAAATAAATCGCCACCCGCACCAAGATCCAAACCAGGGTATAGTGAAACGATGGCAACAAGAGCAAGACCGCCACACCCCCGGCGTTCAAAAGTGCACTGGTCAGCGAGACAAATGTATAACGCCCGGCCTGTAAGAGCACTCTTTCTTTAATCGCAAAAGTCCATAATCGATTCATATAAAAATTGATGATGCCCCCCACCAAACAGCCTACCAATGTGGCCCATGCTGGTGCGACAAGAACGGACACGACCAAGAAGTTCATGGTCAGGAAATCAGCCCCCGTCGCCGTACATGCCGAAACCGTATTTTTAAAGAGCACACCTTTATGACGCTCGAACCAACGGTCATTTTCACCACCGCGCAGCTGATTCAGCAAGTAGACAAGGCGCTGCAAAGCGGTCACCTGGGTGGAGACAGCCAGGAGAACAATCCCCACAATCGCCATACGATGACTTGGTTTAGGATTCGTTGGGTCCAGGATAACCTCAAGAATTGGGCTCAGGGTCACCGAGGCCGCCAAATAGACAATGCGTTCTGCCCTTTGCATCAGGCCTATTTTTACAGGCACACCAACCGACTCTCCCTTCGCTCTAATATAGGGGAT
>JASMKV010000036.1 GCA_030749035.1 Myxococcota bacterium
CGGTGATGGCTCTTCCTGCGCTGAACCGGAATGTGGAAATGGCATCGTCGAAACCGGCGAAGAGTGTGACGATGGCAATGCGGATAATACGGATGCTTGTTTGAGTCATTGTGACCTACGATGGTTTAGCACCGACTTAAAGAATATTCCCTATGCGGATTCAGGTTTTTCGGATGGTGGGTCATGGGAGTGGACCTTTTATGATACGAGTTTTTGGTGTTCGAGTTGGACAGTTTTAGGTGCGAATGAGGTACGGTGCAATGGCTTTAGCAACGACAGCTTTGAAGCCTATGATGATTGTATTGGGCCGGGGCCATCGAGTCCATGTTTGTGGAACGGGCTGTACCGCGATACTGTGACTGTCGATCGCTTATGCGAAGTCTTCACCGACTACAGTGTCGATGTCGGGGACACTTATCGTGTGCGTGGTGATTTTGGTGCGTCCGTAGAGCCTTTTTATACAGCCAGCGTGCTGCGGTCGGCGAATGATGGTAGCGATGAATGGTGGAAGGATTATATTGATTATCCGAATCCCGGTTGGACAACATCTTTTACCTGCACACGAAGCTCGGCTCCACCTGTATCTGAACATTAAGACTGTCTTTGCTTTGTGTGGTTGAGCCAGGCTACTTCTTCTTACTCGGCAAGGTGATGAGTTTTTCGCCGTAAACCGCTTCTTTGGGGGCGCTGCCACAATCGCTGGCACAGCCCGCATCGTTTTCTTTGCTTGCACCAAAGCCTAAAGAAGCGCGAAGCTTCTTACCCACAACCCAGGCCGAGAGCGCAACCAGAATTCCGACGATGAGATTTTCAATGACCACGGTTAAACGACTCCGGCTTTAGACAAACAACTTACCCACATTATACACGACAACAGAGATAAGATAAGCAATCCCGGTCAGGCCACCGAGCTGGAGCATAGCCCATTTCCAGGAGCCTGATTCCCGGGCGGTGAGGGCAATGGTGGCCATGCAGGGGGTCGAGATGAGCAAGAAGAGCATCAGGGAGAGGGCCACCAAGGGCGAGTAATCCCTGGCCAGTTGGCTGCGCAGATCGCTGTTTTCCTCGTCCACATCGCTCATGGCGTAGACGATGCCGACTTGGGCGACAAAAACTTCTTTGGCGGCAAAGGCGCCAATCATGGCGGTGCCGAGCTTCCAGTCAAACCCCATCGGTTTAATGACAGGTTCCATGGCTTGGCCAATCCGGCCGGCGATAGAATAACGTAAGCCCTCATAGGCGCGCTGACCTGCAATTTCTTCTGCGCTTAAACTCAGCTGTCCCTGGGCAACTTTATGGTCGACCTCATAGAACTCCTTTTTCGGATAGGCGGTCATAAACCAAAGAAGAATGGAGATACTTAAAATAACGGTGCCTGCCTTGCGTAAATAAATCCAGGCCCGCTCTGATATCTTTTTGAAAATTTGTTTGCCCACCGGCATGCGGTAGGGGGGAAGTTCCATAACAAAAGGGGCTTCGGCGCCGGCAAGGAGTGAGACCCGCAGGAGCCGGGCTAAAATCATCGCCAGCAATATTCCGGCGGCATAAATGAAGCCGAGCATGGGGGCGCGCCAGGCCGGTGCAAAAAAAGCCGGGATCAGCAGCATCCACACCGTCAGCCGCGCGCCGCAGGACATCAGTGGCAAGACCAGCATGGTGGTGAGTCGGTCACGTTCGTTTTCTAAGGTGCGCGTCGCCATGATGCCGGGGATAGAGCAGCCAAAGCCGGTCATCATCGGCACAAAGCTTTTGCCGTGTAAGCCAAAGCGGTGCATCACCCGATCCATCAAAAATGCGGCCCGTGCCATATAGCCAGAGTCTTCTAAGAAGGCGAGGCCTAAGAAAAGCAAGAGGATGTTGGGCAGGAAAATCACCACGCCGCCGACACCACCAATGATGCCATCGACCAGGAGCGATTGCAGGGCCGACTCAGAGCCTGTAGGCCAGAGGCCGGTGATCCAGGTGCCTAAAGCGGAAAAGCCCGTGTCTATCCAATTCATTGGCGCTTCGCCTAAGGTAAAGGTCAGATAGAAAATGCCATACATCATGGCGGCGAAGATAGGCAGGCCCAAAAACTTGTGGACCAAAATACGATCGATGTTATCGGAAAAAGCCCGCGCATCGGCACGTGGTTTTTGTTCGAGATTTTTCGCCAGCACATCGCCGGCAAATTTAAAATAGGCACTGCTTAAAGTCAGATCGATATCTTTGCCACGTTCTTCTTCTAAGGCCTGTCGTGCTTGCTTGGCTTGCTCAAAAAGTGTGGGGCTCCCGTTCTTTTCTTTGAGGCGTTCTTCAATATTGGTGTCACCAACGAGCACACGTGTGGCCAGCCAATCTTTGGCGGGGCTCTTTGCCATCTCTTCAGGCAAGAGTGAGCCAATCCTATCGATGGCAGCACCAAGCCCTTGGTCGAGGTTTAGGATGGGATGGTTATTGCTTGCCGCCGCCTTGGCAATAGCCTGACTTAAGTTGTCGATGCCCTGGCCCTTGGAGCCGACCGTTTCTACCACCGGGCAGCCAAGGTGTTTCTCGAGCGCTTGCAGGGAAATCTTTTGACCCGCTTTTTGTGCTTCGTCGGCCATATTCATCGCCAGCACCACCTTGACTCCGCATTGCATCATTTGCGCAAGCAAGACGAGGGAGCGATACAATTGGGTTGAATCGACGACGACGACGACCACATCAAGGTTGTCTTCGAGGAGTGCATTGCGGGCAACCCGTTCTTCCGGCGAAAAAGGCGTCAGGGAATAGGTGCCCGGCAGATCGAGGAGAGCAACCTGGGTTTCGCCAAGTTGAAAATTTCCCCAGCGTTTTTCCACCGTGATGCCTGGATAGTTGGCCACTTGCTGGTTTGCGCCGGTGAGCTGATTAAAGATCGAAGTTTTGCCTGCGTTCGGATTCCCCGCCAGAGCAACTTGCAAGGGGGCGGGTTCTTGTTGCGCCGCCGAGCTCATGCTTGCACCTCAGTGCTGGATGCAAGTGGTTCAACCATAATCGAGGTGGCTTCGTTACGGCGCAGCGCCAACTGCATTGCCTCGAGGCGGATCCATACCGGGGCACCAGTGGGGGCGATACGTTCCATGATGATTTCACTGGCCGGAAGCAGGCCCATATCTAAAAGCCGTTGGCGCACCGGTCCGGTGCCGAGAACATCTGTGATGGTGGCCCGCTGGCCAATGTTGAGTTCAAGTAGGGTCATCCCGCATGCCTTCAAATTGACATTGAAAATCAATATCAACTTGCCGCCTCATAAGCGGATGGCCTCGATGCTGTCAAGCGCAGCCGCATCAGACGGCGATTAAATCAGCTTTTTCGCTTCGGCGATGGCTTTGCGGCAGCTTTGGGCGCATTCGCGGCAGGCTTTGTGATGGTTTTCGTGCGCTTTGCAGGCGGCTTCGCAAGTTGTGCACACCGCTTCACAGAGGGCGGCCATCTTTTTGATATGCTTGCTCGAGGCGGTGCCAAGAACGCTGGCTGCTTCGCATACCGCCAGCATTTCGTTGACCGCCAAAGCGCATTCACGCATGGAGGTCTTGCCTTGGCCAAGCAGATCGAGGCAGTGCTGCAGGCAGATTTCGCCGGCCCTTTGGCAGCCTTGAGCGGCGGTCACAAAATCCGGATAGCCGCTGGGCTCTTGCTTGAGCTTTTTGGCTTTGGCGGCCTTGACCCGGCTTTTAGAGCGACTTCTGGCCAGGGCTTCTTTGGGCAGAATAAATTCGGCCAAGAGCAGGCCTGTACCTAAGGATAAAACTTCGCGACGATTCATGGTGTACTCCTTCGTTGCGGGGCTGCAGGCCTTTTAGTTTGAAGACCTGCCTAAGTGCAAGGAGAATTTAAAGGCTGCGCTGAAAGCAAAAATTGTGTTGGTAGATATCATGCGGCAGGGCAAACGGTTCGTCCTCCGGGGTGCAGTGGGTGTTAGATGCGCCGCTGGCGTTGGCAAAGAGATGATGATTTTCGAGTCGTTCAAACAAAGCCCGAAGCTGGACCAGGGGGCCCTTGGCCACGATATAGATCGGAACGTGATTGCGATCATGCACCGCATCAGCGCTGTCATCGCCAACGGCGGCCACGCTAATGTTGATATCAGCAACGCGCCAGGGCATTTCCGGGACCAAATGACGTGTCACCAGGTCATCATTGTAGACGTTATAGGCTTGGACTCGATGATACCATTGACCACCCCGACGGGCGATGAGCGTTTCGACCGCAACCCGGGTGGTTTCGATGGCGCTGGCGGCTTTTGTGATTTTCGCCGCGTCAATAAAACCTTTGCTGGCCGTGGCGACGCCAGCCAGAATGGCGATGACGGCGATGACGATGGATAATTCAAGCAGGCTAAATCCTTTACTCTTGTGCATAAGCTCTCCCGTGGTTGTGTGTTCTCGGACGCAGGCCCTTCGTGCTCTCAAGCGTGGGGCTTGTTTTGTGCTGGTGTGGGTTTTTCCAGAGGCGTTTCCAGCATTGTTGAGCGTGTTTTTCTGCAATTCCAGAGGGCTTTTATGCAGGCCGAGCCCAGGCCGGAGTCCTCTCATATTCTTTCGCAGAAAGCCCAGCATCGATGTTTTTGAATAATATTTCCTTTCCCGTCCTTATAAATCTGGTCGGGATGGCAGGTGGCCAAACCATTATCTGTCATCGTGCACTTGCTGGCAAATTGGCCAGTGACGCATTCTAACATGCGATAGCCAAACCGGCATGCCATGTTCGATTTGAAGACTCGCCACTGATTTTTATAGGGATCACTCGTCTCCTCTTCCACCTTGTCGTTGGAAAATTCCAGCTGCTCGTTGGAAAAAGGCGCCTGAAAACCAAAATGACAGGCCATTAAATCATTCTCTTTATTGCACACCGGTTCACCCACAAGTTGCCTTAAAGTGTTTTGCATCCCAGGCAGGAGTGCGCTCAGTCTTTCGTTCCGCGGTGTATGAATTTGTAAT
>JASMKV010000037.1 GCA_030749035.1 Myxococcota bacterium
TATTGACCTGAGGCGTCTGCATAGAGGCGTCCGCGTAAGAGATAGGCATCACTTGTCTCGTCATAGTCACCCGCATTGTCCGCCTGCCAAACATCAATCAAGGCGTTGGTGATAGGCTGACACGCCGTATCGAGCACCGCACCGGAAACCTCCACATGGGTTCCGGTAACATCCGTCGTTAAATCAGAGCGTAGAGGGGCATTGGGGCGATAAAATGGCCCTGGGGTATTCTCTGCGCTTTGTTCGCAGGTGGTTGGTTCGAGGGGTTCATCTTCGCCGTCGTTCCCGGGGGGCGTGTCGTTATTCTGCGTTTCGTCATTGCCCGATGTGTTTGTGGTCTCTTCGGCGGTTTCGTCAGCGGTCTCCGCAGCCGGTAGATTACAGCCCCAGAGAAGGGATAAGAATCCTGCGCTTAAGGTCGCGAGGAAACCGCGACGGTCGATGTTTTGGGAAAACTCTTTCCATATGTTGTGTACATAGCGGCCCATGGTTTTTAGGCGCGGTCTTCTAGAGAAAAGTTTTCCTTTGCCAGGGCCATAAGCTTAGTAACGAGTTTGTCGTAGGGGATCCCGCTCGCCTCCCAAAGTTTGGTGAACATGGAGAAGGGGGTGAAACCAGGGATGGTGTTGATCTCGTTGAGGTACAGCATTTCAGTTTGGGTATCGTAGAAAAAATCGGCGCGGGCAAAGCCGGCACAGTCGAGCAAGGTATAGGCTTCCTTGGCAAGTTCCTGAATGGTGCCTACGAGTTTTTCCGGGATGTCTGCGGGGATGTGGAGTTGGGCTCGACCGTCGGTGTATTTGGTTTCGTAGTCATAGAAGTCCGCATCGTAGGTGATTTCACCAACCACGCTTGCCTTTGGGTCTTGATTGCCAAGCAGCGCCACTTCAAGCTCGCGCACGTTATTGATACCTGCTTCGACAATCACGCGTCGGTCATGTTTGAAGGCTTCCTTGAGGGCGGCCTCTAACTCCTGATCCGTACGGGCCTTGGAGATGCCGACCGAAGAGCCAAGGTTGGCCGGTTTGATAAACCAGGGGGCAGGGATGGCTTGAATCTTAGCCAGAGTCTCGTTTTGGTTATTGGCATACATGTGCTCGGTGACGAGGCAGTAGGCGACTTGTTCGAGGCCTTGGGAGGCTAAGATATGTTTGAAGATGATTTTGTCCATACAAGCGGCACTCGCCAGGACACCGCAGCCAATATAAGGAATTTGCAATTCTTCCAAGAAACCTTGAATTTTCCCATCTTCGCCGTGCGGCCCATGCAAAAGAGGAAAAACCATATCTGCATTTTTAGCATGTTCGGCTAAATCGGCCAGGGAGCCACCACCACTTGTGGCGACGCCATCTTCAAGTGCTTTTTGACTGGCCGTAAAATCTAAGAGATGTCCGGTTTTGGTGATGACCAAGGCTTGGGCTTCAATGTCTGTGTTTTCCAGGGCGGTGAGCAGAGAGCGCGTTGAAATAATAGATATTTCATGTTCTTCGCTGCGGCCTCCGGCCAAGACCAATAAACGTTGGGTCATCTTTTATTCCTTTGGTGTCTTTTGGGCTTAATGCGCTAGGCCCAAAGGCGCAAGAACTTTTCGTTAAAAAACGGCAAGAATTATAGCTTAAGCCTCGGTATAGTCGGCAGCCAGAAGCTGATGAAAATGGTATTTGGCGTGCTCAATATTCGGCGCGTAGGGGCCAGGGAGATAGTGGGATGAGCCCATGCCCACCTGCAGGGATTCGCAAATGGCAATATCTTCATCTTGAACTTGCTGACTTTCTTTAATGGCTTGTGCAATAAAGTCGTTCTCGCAACTTGTATCGAAGTACCAATCAAAATCGACTATGCAGGTGGTCGGTGTGAGTGGGGTGACGGTGTTGATGTCCAACATCGGGCCATAGCGATTGATCATGAGGTTCGGATAGACCCAGGCATAAAGCGCATCAGCGCCCAGCCGAATGTCGTTTGTATGTCCGCCACTTACGGATTGAATGGAAAAGTTGTCAAAGGTTTCTGTGTGGTAAGTCTCGAGATCAATTTTAGAAGCTAAGTTTTTGTGTAGATGCCCGACATGGTAACCGCCGTCTAAATAGTTGTCGACAAAAACCTTCCAATTGCATTCCAGGGTGTAGCTCTGGCTTTTGACATAGCGCAGGTTTTGCCAATGCATGGCCGCCAGGCGCTGTTCGAGTTCTGCGAGTTTGGGCGGCGGCGCAGCCTGCTGGATGTTG
>JASMKV010000038.1 GCA_030749035.1 Myxococcota bacterium
AGGGTAGCCGCCATATAATGCGACCAGTTGCGCGCTAAACAGTCACGGGTTTCGCCATGACGATCAACCGCCACATGCATGCTGATGCCGACACGTTCAACCATGGATGGGCCGCAGGATGTGGGCGCCCGGATCCAGTTCGACAAGGTGGGCTGACGCGATTCGTTCAAAGGTTTGTTCGCCCACGCCAATGGCAGCTGGGAGGCCAAGTTCGGCGCAGCGGATGGTCATGTGCGAATTGGCACCGCCATACTGGCTGACCAGGCCGATGATATTACGTGTGAAAATCCAATCAAACCCGGGATCCGCATTTTGGATACAGATAATGTGCCCGGCAAGATCGATATGCCCCTGAGTATGATTGTCGATGCGCAGGGGTGGCCCTTCAATGCGCTGTGTGTTGACAAAGTTGGGTGTCGTTCGGTGCAGAGGTACGACGAAAAGATCACGCTGGTCGCGGATGAGATAGCCCAATCGAATACTCGACATGGATTCACTGGTTTGGCGGTTTTGCTGCGCAAGAGACTGGAAATGGTGTACCGAATCTTTTGATGTCGGTATGGATTGTTGGTCGAGGAGATCGCGGACAAAGAGATACGAGAGGGCGTCACGCTCCAGGCCCAGGGCGCCGCCCCAGCGCGCTATCAACTCGAGCGTATCCGAAAGGTGGCGTGAAAAGATAAACTTGGCACGTTCACGATTGGCAATGGCAAGTTGAGCATAGTCGATGAATTCTGTGGGCTCGATCCCATCGAGACCACTTTCCTCAAAGAGACTTCGTAAGTCCTGAATTTCTTTTTGGGAAAGTATAAAGGGTTCTTTATCCTTCCATCCGCTCTCGGTTGGAGTCACATCGAAGAGATCGTCGCGCTGATCGTAGCGCATGGACATGATGTCGTAGGTGCCTGGACGAAGGTGCCCGTAGAGCGCAAGAAAACGGTTCTGGATAGCTTTATCCGCGAGTGCAACGACAAAATCTTTGGCAAAATCTGTGGTGATGGTACGGAGCGAATACTTGAATGCCTGCACTCGTTCCGGTTTAAGTGCGCCACGGGCTGTGGCCGAACGCAGGAGAGTTTCGGCTATAAAGGCGTGGCGGGCAATGACCGCGAATGGTTTGGTACCGAGTTGCCGACATTCATCGAGCAACGCCTGGAGCAGACCGAGATCGGATAGAGACCGCACTTGTTCTAACCGGCGGCCCTGAATGTCTTCCAGGCGCGCAATCTGAACGAGGGCAGAGGGCAGCGATGCTTTCGGAGCCAATTCAAGATTCTGCCGGGTGAGGCGGGTCAGGAGCCCCCGGTATTCAAACAGGGCCTCGGAGGACAACACGCCAGCGTAGCGTGTTTGATGATCGGTGTCGAATGTAAAATCTACAATCGTTTGCGCGATCTCAAACTCGACCTTGTCGTGGTATTCAGGGTGTTGTTCGAGTCGATCAAGCCAGGCGTCGACAAGACGTTGACGGGTGTCAGCGGGCAGACCGGCGGGCAGGAAGGAATTAAAACTTGCGCGTACATCAATGTACGGCTGGTCGCCAAAAGTGAGCAACAACGGTGTTTGCGGTACGGGTTGATAGCCCATTTCCGTGCGGGCTTCCTGCCAAACGGAATCGGTAATAAGGTTGCGGTAGAGTGAAATTGCGAGTGGGCGGGAATGGGGGCCAATAATTTCGGCCGGGTTCCAGTCAGACATTTGGCCAAGGATGGTACGGCTGCCGCCAAGATGCGGACGTGGCCCTAAATGTTCGGTGAGGATGTCGCTGGCATGTCCGAGTGCATTGTGGACGTGGCTGATGATGTCTGGTCGCCAGTTTTCCTGAACAGTGATACGGCGCACCTGCAGCAGGTAGATCACCCCATCACCGGTCCTTGCGAACTCGATGTCCAGCGGGACGTCTGAGCCCAAAATCGTTTCCAGTTCACGTGTAAAGGCAATCAATGCGGCCACGCGTGGGGAATCCATGTGGTCGTTGGTGCTGTCATGGTGAACGCACACGGTTTTGTTCACGCCGTTTCCACTGGTGATGGTGTCTGTGCGTCCGCTTTCATCGTCGTAATTTAAAATATAGTAAGGCGCGCCGGTATTCAGATCGCGTGTCATGATCACACCACTGAGAACAACATCCTTGAGCATGGGTTGGATGAGTACCTGATTTTCTGTATCAGTATCGAACGAATCCAGCACCACGTTTACGGCATCTTCCAACGCGACATTATCGGCGCTCTTCACATTAAGGCAGGAGGCAAAGATGCCGGCCTGCGAGTTCGTGGCGTCATCCTCATTTTGGCCGCTGCTGCGGACAACAACGGGTTGTAAGTCGAATTTCAGCCTAATGGCATCGAGTAAACTTTTGCGTTTATCGCTCCAATCCCGAGCTGTGAACCAAAACAAATCGAGCACCCTGGACAAATGCAGCAGTGGCTGCAGCTGATATAGGGTTTCAGCCTTGGTGCCAAATACAAAGTCGTTTCTTGAATTGTTTTGTTTTGCACTCGAAACGTCGCTTGTGGCAGTGGAGAGATCATTGCTCTTTTTGCGAGCAGACACTCGTTCAAATCCACGATAGTCGTCGAATCTTTGTGCCTTATACGCAGTCATGACAAAACCCTCTAATCTCGGTGAGCTTCTCCCTGGTCTCGGCATAAAAAAATTCGAACTCGTTGAGGAGCTCTTCGGATAACTTGTTAGAGTGATGCGACATATGCGCATTTGAGAATAATTTAATATTCGAAGTTGTCATCATGTTTATCATACGAAGAGAACTTTCTCTTTCGGGTCATTGATGTGGCAAGCATAGGTACCGTTCCAGGTGTCAACAGGTTTGCGCCAACTCTGCCCATACAGTTTTTCTACAATCATCTCAGCGTTCAAGGGGCATCTTATGGGGATGCCGCGATATTCATATTCAAGAAAAGAAGAAAAGAGGGAAGGTGGTAGTGTAAGGGTTTGATGATTACTCTCCCAAGTGGCGAAGTCATCTCTAATCTGAATTGGAATAAAATCAATTATACCCGGCTCGAAGAGGTCATTGTTTTCCCCTTTCGCTGAAATAACTATCTGTTTTATAGTTTCTTCTTTTTCAGAGCCATGACGTGACAAGCGAATTGAAAAATCATGTTCCCATTCACGGGTTAGCATGGTGGCTAGAGTTTCGCCCTGTGTCGAATCAAAACAGAGATCAATATCCGAAAACACAGCCAGGTCATCTCCTCTTAGCAGTCCGATAAGCGTTGAATGTAATGCCCAATACTGTACATTTGCCGCGCAAACATCTTTTAAAATGCAAGAAAGAAGCGACCTGATTTGTTCGCCTCGTTGCGCGATTTCGGCAACACTCGGTCGAATTTCATTTCGAGTCAGGAACCAGATGCACTCAGAGCTGACAGAGAACTCTTTTTTCAACTGCTCGCTAATTTCAGTTTGAGAGCGTCCCGGAACAGCAATGTAGTCATACTCTAGATCTGGAATTACAGACGGCGCGAGTACTGGCAATCCGAATAATTCGTGCCCCTGAGTTTCTGGTGCGTTATCGACAAAAGCGATCATTTTCACATCGGTTCTTTTGGATAGAGCGCGCCATGTAGCTCTGGCGTGGTACCCAACGGTAAAAATAATGACTTTCTTGAGCATGGATCGTATTGTTTTAACATTTTGCGATCAAAACTCAAGGTTTCACGCCGTCAAAATGTAAGGACTCTATTTAACCTTATTCCTGCTCACAAGTTCTACTTAAGCAAGCAAAATCCTTCTTTTATGGGACGATGAACATGGGTCTTATGCGCACGATGATATCCATCAGTGTCGGACTTTAAGAGCTGTAGGCACCGTTTTCTTAAGCGTCAAAAAAATTTGGACTAGCCAAGGATTTCGTTGCGTTCTTCCAGCTCTTCCTGAGCTCGCTCTCTGATGTCCTGCGTGTTGCCAATCAAAGCCGCCTGCACGGCGGAAACGAGAGAAGAGCCGGCTTCCAGGTTGGGTTGAACGACAAAGTCCGCACCGGACTTATAGAGTGCGTCGGTCTTCTTCGGGCTCTCGGCGATGGTGATGACCTGCGCGTTAGGGCACAACTCGTGGACAATACCCACCAGCTTTTCGTTGGAAATTCCCTTAAGCATGGCGTCGGGAATGGTGCACAAGACGACTTCAGCATGGCCGATTTCCGCATGGTGCAGCGTGTCAATCGAGCCCAAATCACCATAGACACAAGGGACGCCCATCTTTTGCAGCTGAGCCCGCACTTCCGGATTGAAGTCGACGACCAGAATGTCCTCAAGAAGCGCCGGGTACTTGCGGCTGACTTCGTCCATGAAGGCACTCGCTACGCGGAAGAAACCCAAGAGAACAATCGGTCGCTCCCTCTCCTTGCGCTCTTCTTCGTTGGTGTCGGCTAGATCTTTGAGTCCGACCTTGGTCAGAATCTTGCTGATACCTCGCTGAAGTTGATGGCTGAAGCTGACCAAATAGGTGGAACCTACCGCCAGACCGGAAAAGGCCCAGATGACCGAAGTCATGGTCTCCTTTTCAATATGGCCATAGCCCACACCAATAGAAAGAATAACCAGGGTAAATTCGGAGATCTGACAAAGGTTGATGGTGGTGAGCAACGAGGTCCTGTGTCCTGCCTTAACCACATAGAGCACGAGGAACACACCAATGGTCCGCACCGCAAGCGCGGAAACCACGATGATTCCAGCAATTCCCAAAATGCTGGCTTCTGGCACCGGGATCTGCATCCCTAAGGCGACAAAGAAGAGAGTGATAAAGAAGTCGCGAATGCTGATGACTTTGGCGATAACATCCACATTGTAGGGGAAGGTCGCCATGGTGATGCCAGCGATCAAAGCACCCATTTCCATGGAAAGCCCCACTTTTGGGTTTGCCGCCACCAGACAGACCAGAAAACACCAGCCCAAAGAGATGACCAGCATCAACTCGGGAATTTTTGCGACGCTGCGAAAGACCCTGGGGAGCACGTACTTGGTGCAGCCCAGTGCCAGGCCGACCAGCAGCGCACCTTTGCCAAAGGTGCCCAGAATGCCGAGAATCTCCGGATTGCTCAGATTGGGTTGAATGGCCAGGACGATAATGGCCCAGAGGTCTTGAAAGACCAGAATACCGATGGTGATTCGCCCAGGCAAGGTGTCGAGCTCCATCTTGTCGTAGAGCAGCTTAACCACAATCATGGTGCTGCTGATACCGATGGCCAGGGCTGCATAGAGGGTTCCGTAGGTGCCGGAGCCAACCTGGATGCCGAGGCTGCTCACACCGTTGAAGATCAAGTAGCCGAGCCCCACGCAGATGGGAAACTGAACCGCGCCGGTGACAATGACCAGTCTTCCAGCAGAGAGCATTTTCTTGAGGTCGATTTCCAGCCCAATCATAAAGAGCAGCAGGATCAAGCCAATCTCGGCCACGGTGAGAATTTCACTTTCGTCCGTGATGAATTGCAGACCGATCGGCCCGATCAAGACACCTGCCAGGATATAGCCGAGCAAAAGGGGTTGCTTGGTGATCTTCATCAGGAACCCAAAAGCGCTGGCCGCAACCATGCACATGGCGATGTTGGTGATAACTGCGTGCCCGCCTTCGCCGCCACCCGCCCAAGCAATATTTGGGGCCAAGATGGTGAGACAGGCAATCAGCCAGGGTAATTTAGACTTTGGCATCTTCAGAACTTTCTGGTCACTCTATTCAATGGCGACATGGTAGCATTCTTGCCAAATTATCCAGCAAAAGGAAAGAGTCTACACCCACTCTGCCCTATTAATGTTGAACAATTTTAAGCCAGGCCACGGCAGGACTAAAGACCACAATCATGTGCATACAAAAAAATTATTGCCCCTCTGTGGCCTTAGGAGCCGTTTGTGTGTGCGCAAGACTTGATGAAAAGGCGCCACACCAAAGTTTAGCTTGATTAAAATTTCATATCTAAGATAAGTGACCAGGATGCCTTTAAGAGGAGCCAAGACATTTCTAAAGAACCAGACTTGACGACCGGTAGTTTCGACCTATTGGACTTAGATCCTCGCGTCCGTGAGGGCGTCCGCGACATGCGTTATGAAACAATGACACCTGTTCAAGCCGAGGTCATTCCCTTGGCCGTCGCTGGCAACGACGTCATTGTTGCATCCCAAACCGGAACGGGCAAAACGGCGGCCTTTCTGATCCCCCTGCTCGAGCGCCTGATAGATAAGGAGAGGGGTAAGACACACGCCTTGGTGCTGACACCGACCCGGGAGTTGGCAATACAAATCGACGAAAACTTCGCAGGCATGGGCTACCACAGTGGCATGGGCTCGGTCTGCGTGGTCGGGGGCATGCCCTTTGCTCCACAGGCAGAGGTCCTCGTAGAAAAAACCGATGTGATCATCGCCACCCCCGGCCGCTTGTTGGACCATATGCGTTTTGGCAATGTCGACTTCGGCTCGATCTCCTATGTGGTGCTCGATGAGGCCGACCGAATGTTCGATATGGGCTTCTTGCCGGACCTGCGCCGGATCCTCAACCACTTGCCCAAGGAGCGTCAGACCCTCCTCTTCTCAGCCACCATCGGTAAAGATGTTCGACGTCTATCAAAGGATTATCTGCGAAATCCAATGAGTGTCCAAATTGGTCGACAGGTCCCCGTGGATGCCATCGAACAACGGTTTCTTGCCGTCAACCAGAGAAGCAAGCTCGACCTCATCATGGACATCTTAGACGACAGAACGGTCGAATCGGCACTTATTTTCGTGGCCACCAAACGCGGCGTTCAACAACTCGACCGCACTCTCCACAAGGCCGGCTATTATTGCGATGCGATCCATGGCGAGCGCACCCAGCAAGAGCGGGTCGTGGCCTTGGAGGATTTTCGACGAGGGGATATCGATTTCCTGGTGGCAACCGACGTGGTCTCACGAGGGCTCGATATCGCCAACGTCTCACATGTCATCAACTACGATATGCCCCGCGATCCCGACGACTACATTCATCGCGTGGGCCGAACCGCACGAGCAAAAAGGAAGGGCAAGGCAATCACCTTCGTCACACCCGACGACAGCGACACCGTTAGAAAACTTGAGCGCGCTCTGGGGCACAAGATAAAAATCCAAAAACAAAAATCCGATCGCCACAAAAAGCCCTCACGCTAAAGGCAACCTGAGGGGTTATCGGCCATCGGGTCATCGGTCATCGGTCACTCGCCT
>JASMKV010000039.1 GCA_030749035.1 Myxococcota bacterium
GACGGAGAGGTGACGGAAGTGACCATTTGTCACAGCGGGCTGCCCGAACACGGTATGCAATATCTGCAAGGCTGGACAGACTTCTATTTCTCGCCGATGGGGGCGTACTTTTCTTAAGTATCGGCCATCGCCCCCGGCCGACACTTGAAGTTGCAGAAGCGAGACTTCAAGTTGCTTATTGTTTCGCCCCCCGATCTCAAACCCCTTAAAAAGACTTCACTTATTTTTTGGCATCCTGGTTGCATTGCACAAAGCACAAGAACCTTTAATCCCCAAGGAGGGCCCCATGTTTACCCAAAAGTTTTTCCTTTTATCTTCTCTTTTATTCATGTTTGTTGCCATTGCTCAACCGCTTTGGGCTGGAGGTTTTGGATCTACATACGCCTCTTTTCTTAATGTCTTAATGATTACTGTCTTTGCTCAGTCGCTTTGGGCTGAAAGTTTTGGAGTAGAATAGTTCGAAATCTATGGCCCTCTTGTTGATAAGGATTCGAACTCGCCAGCTTCGAGCGGTTTCAGCGAATGAAGGGGTAAAGGATTAATGGTCGGGGCGACAGGATTCGAACTTGCGACCCCCTGCTCCCAAAGCAGGTGCTCTAGCCAGACTGAGCTACGCCCCGAGCCGGGACCCGATCTAATACCGCAGGGCCACTAAGTCAATGGCTGCTCAAAAATTGATCGGAATCTTTAAATATTGCCATCGACAGTGAATTTGCCTCTGTGCTAAGAGGCATGGGGCAAATGGCAAGTTTATCCACAGAAGAATTGGGCCAAACCGTCGCTGACGCGGTGGCGCAGCGCCTTGGTCAAAGCGACCCCGAGTTGCGGCAAATGATTGCGGCTGAAATCGATCGCACCTTTAAAGAAGCCACAGTGCCCAAGAGGTCTGCTGCTGCAAGCGGTGATGATGAGCGTATTGTGATTTCCGCCACCGGACACAATACGGTGGGCATTGTCGCCCGTTTGTCTGCGGCGATTGCGGAGTTTTCCGGTGATATTCAGGATATCTCGCAGACCGTGGTTGGGGACTATTTTACCATGATCATCGTCGTCGATATTTCTGATGCGACATCACAAGGCACCACCTTCGCCCAACTCAAGCAACGGTTGTTGCAGATTGCGGAAGATATGGGCATCCATGTGGTGGCGCTGCACGATGATATTCTCTCTTCCATGCATGGTATTTAATGGTCCGTTCTGCCTTCCATACCTCGCCGGATGAAGTTCAGGAAACCCTACGCATGATCGAGGTCGAGCACCTCGACATTCGCACCACAACGCTTTCCCTTTCTCTTTTGGATATTGCCGGCGCCGATGCGGGGGTTGCCGATCGGGTCTATCAGCGCATCACCGAAGCGGGACAGAATTTGGTGCAGGTTGCGGATGAGGTTGGATCCGACTTAGGTGTACCGATCATCAACAAGCGCATCGCGGTGACACCGATATCTTTGATTGTCGGCCAGGGTAACCCGCAGCGTTTTATCGAAGTGGCCAATGCATTGCAGCGCGCCGCCGAAGATATTGGGGTCGATTATGTGGCGGGCTTTTCTGCTCTGGTGCAAAAAGGTTTTAGCGCCGGCGATCGGGCGATGATCGAAGTCATCCCTGAAGCCTTGGGTAAAAATTCACGCCTCTGTGGCAGCGTCAATGTGGCCAGCACCAAAAGCGGCATCAATATGGATGCGGTTGGACAAATGGGACGCACCATTAAAGATTTAGCGCAGGTGACCGCCGATGAGGGCGGTATTGGCTGTGCCCGCTTTGTGGTCTTTGCCAATGCGGTTGAGGACAATCCTTTTGTCGCTGGTGCTTTTCATGGTGTGGGCGAGGCGCAGGCCTGTTTGAACGTCGGTATTTCCGGACCTGGTGTGGTCTGCTCAGCCTTGGAGCGTCTACGTGAAAAACCACCGCCAGGTGGTCTTAACTTTGGCAATATGGCCGAAGTCATCAAGCGTATGGCTTTTAAGGTGACCCGCGCTGGCGAAGTCATTGGTCGGGTGGTGGCCGCCCGGTTAGGCGAGCGGGTGGAATTTGGGGTGGTCGATCTGTCTTTGGCGCCGACGCCTGCCGAAGGTGATTCGGTGGCGAAGATTTTACAGGCCATGGGCTTAGAGCGGGCCGGGGCGCACGGTTCGACAGCGGCCCTTTTATTGCTCACCGATGCGGTGAAAAAAGGTGGCATTATGGCGAGCTCCTATGTGGGCGGACTTTCGGGTGCCTTTATTCCGGTGAGCGAAGATGCGCATATGGTCGAAGCGGTAAGGGTCGGTGCTTTGAGCATTGAAAAACTCGAAGCCATGACCAGCATCTGTTCCGTGGGCCTCGATATGGTGGCCATCCCTGGTGATACTTCGGCAGAAACCATCGCGGCGATTATTGCGGACGAAATGGCGATCGGGGTGATGAACGGTAAGACCACCGCCGCTCGACTTATTCCTATCCCCGGTTATGGGCCAGGGGATGTCTATTCCTATGGTGGCTTGCTCGGCGATGCGATTGTCATGCCGGTGAATCAGTTTTCGGCTGATAATTTTATGCGCATGGGCGGAAGAATTCCGGCGCCCTTGCACAGTATGCGGAATTAGTCACGCATCGGCAGCACGCTTAACCCATTAAATTGCGGCTAAATAAGATTCTTATTCACAAATTCCCATGTCGTCGTTGTTGTCGATGGATATGCCACCGGCAATTGTTTCAATAGCGGTGGCAAAATTTTCGGCGGTACAGGTTGTGGGGGAGTCGTTTCTCTAAATTTCCGTCAATACTTTTGAGGCCCTTGGGCTAGGAGAAAAGCTGGGAGATGAGCCAGCCACAGCCGGCGACAAAACCCAGGACTGGAACGCTCATGGCTATGTTATAAGCCATTTGCTGCCCTATTGAACGTTTGCCCTTCTCGACATTCTCAATAAATGAGCGCACTTGGGTGCGGTCCAGGGGTAAAAGCGGTTCATCAATACAATGCGGGCAATCACCGCCTTTGCTAAATTGTTCGTTGCATTCTAAACAATAGAAATTCTTTTGAGTGATTGTCTCTTTCATGGTCTTTTTCCTTATTTTATCTACAAGCATCGTTGATTTTTGGGTTATTTTTTTAAGATCGGTTCTTTGGCGCCAGGTACAACTTTTGTATTATATGATCCCATGCGTTGTTTTTTGGGTTGTCGCTTCGATATATGGTAGATTTTTTTCGTGCGTTCCAAATGGTTATCGTTATAATTTTAAAACTTAAAGATCTGCACAAGGAGTTTGGATGCGTTTGCATTGCCCCACTTTGTTCTTCACGCTTGGTTTGGCCTTGGCCCTCTTGGGATGCGAGTTGGAGCCATTTGAGCTTGGGGTGGAGATTGTCGATGGTAGGGAAATTTTAGGGGAAAGCCATAGTGCTTTTGCTCTACGGGTTCGAAAAGACGGCAAAACTGAAGAAACACGCACAGAGTTTTTTATCGATGAATGTGATTTGCGCAACAACGCTTGTTCTTTCAGCGTTCGAGTTGATAACCCAGGGCAGCGAGATATTTGGGTTGAAGCTCTGGATGCGGATAAGAATGTTTTGGCACGCTCCTATAACCTAAGCGGCGTGAACCGAAACAACCTTAAAATTACGGCCACTTTGTATGCGCCTTGCCAGGAACAAGCCGATTGCGATGTGGGGGAAGTTAATGGTCATGGCTGCTCGCCTCATGAATGTGAAATGGAACGTTGTACGCAGCAGGGCACTTTAGACGCTGGAGAGGATTGCATTATAGGTACGGAGATCGCCGGACATTGTCAAAGTGCAGCCTGTGCACCGGCAAGTTGTGGTGATGGCATCCTTTGTTCGGCAAGTATTTGTACAAGCGGACCCGATAGCGGTGTTGAAGAGTGCGATACAGGGAGTGCCAATTCTGATAGCGAGGTAGATGCGTGTCGCAGCAATTGTGCGCTGGCGTTTTGTGGTGATGGCATAAGGGATGCGGAGGAAGCTTGTGATGATGGAAATACGGTTGGTGGTGACGAATGCCCGGCTGATTGCCAGTGATTCAATTTTGACTCATTTTACGATAAAGGTAAAATAAGATGATGCATCGGCTCTGTTTTCTTTTTGTGCTCTTTTGGGTGACCTCGAGCTTTGCGAGTGCAGGAGCAACATTTATTCAGAAAGCCGAGAGAGCACTTGATATTATGGATCACCCGCAGGTGATTGCGGCAACAGAATCGGTTTTAAAAAGTCTGGGTTCTACGCAAGAAGACCGTCTCCGCGCTTTTGAATTACAGGCTTATGCGCTGATTTTTTTGGGGGATGACGTTCATGCTGAAGAAAGTTTCCATGCACTTTTAAAGATAAAACCTGATTTTAAACTACCGAAAGATTCCTCGTTAAAACTGTTGCAGGTCTTTTCTAAAGTCTCTTTAGAATTTGCAGAGGCACAAAAAAAACTTTTTGAGAAACATCTCGAAAAGATGCGTGCCCAGATTCGGGTGACAGACGAAACGACAACAGAGATTGTTGGTGGAGAGTCGTTGACGTTTCGTTTTACGCTTGAAGATCCTAAAAAGTATATTGATAAAATCATGCTTGCCTATCGAAAAAATGTCGAAGAGAAGTACGCAACCTTGCCTGTCGGTTTGAATTTAGAAACAGGTCAATGGGAAGTGACATTGTCACGTGAGTGGACGGAGAATGAAAAAGGTCTGGAAGTAGAGTATTTTGTAAGCTCCAGGGACAAACGTGGTTATGCGATGCGCGATTTATACAGCATGGAAGAACCAAATTTCTTATACGTAAGGCCAGGATTGTTGAGTGCAAATCAGCCTTTTTATAAACGCATTTGGTTTTGGAGTACTGTGGGTGCATTTGTTGGCGCATCAACGCTAACTTATATGCTTTTGCGTTCTGAGGCGCAAAAATGCACGATGCCGCCTTGCGTGATGGGGGAATAGAATTTGTGATGCGGTGTAGAGATTTTGTTGAAAGCGATAAAATCGAAGTAAGAGTAACTTTTTAATCCTGAACGAGTTTTCTTATTTTATCAGCAAGCAAGTCAGCAATGATTTGATGGCCTTTGGCATTGAAATGCCGGTCAGTGGGACTGGACCAGATTTTTTGAACGTCGTGGTTTTGCTCGACCTCTTTGATGAAAGCTTCTGTGGGGTCCAGAAAGATAATCTCTAAATCCTGGGTTATCTTTTGTAAGCGTTTTTTCGGTTCGTCTGCACGAAAAGTAAAAGACCCTTCTTTGGTTTGATATTGATGTGTGAAGGTGCCGCCGGCGATGCTGCTTAAATCGCGCGGATTGAAAATAACCGGCAGGAGTAAAAGCGCAAGTTTGGCGTGGTTGTTTTCGACCTGTGCTTTAAATTCTTTTAAAATGCCTTTTAAAAGACGCCATTGATAACGGTTTGTTTCAAAGTCTTCATGGATATAGGCAGAGACATGATTCACTCCATTTTGTGGTGCCCAGCTTAAAGGCTCTTTTTGCGCATAAAGCTCCTCTGGTTTTTCTTTGGAGAAGTTAAAAGACAAATAACGCTTATCCACATTTTGAAACGAATTGTTTTGTGCCGGTTTTTTTTTAAAGAAAGAGTTTTTGAAGTGATGGGAAAAAAGATTAAAGGCGTAGCTGCCAGGCTGTTTGGTCTCGTTTTGTGTCTTTGCTGAGGAGAAGTCCAGAAGATTCAGAGGTTGGCCAATGCCGTTATAAAGTGTGAGATTTTCATGCTCATCCAGGACAAAATAGGATTTAAGCGGCAGGGTGCCATGTTGATTGGATAGAATATTGGCGATGTCATTATTGGCACAAAATGCCAGAACAACAAGATCGGGTTGCCAGGCGCGACCTTTTAAAAGGTAGGCCAAGAGTTGCTGGTCTGTGCCCCAGCCGCCACTGGCCAAGGTATGGATTTCATTGTTGGGCTTCATGACTTTTTTAAGCTGATCGGGAAATCGTTGCTCCAGCTCTTCAAGCCCTGATCCGGCTAAGAATGAGTCGCCTAAAAAGAGTATTCTTTTTGTGTTTTTATTCTTGGGCTTGCCTTTAGGATTAAATGTTTGAAAATTATCGTTAGACCAACCCAGCAACTCGTCTTTTCGTAGAGCGAGGCCAATCTCTGGGAGAAAATGGCGTATCATAATTTCACTGAAGACAAAGGCCAGCAGAAGAGACATCCATAGGACCGTTTTGTTGTTCTGCCGTGCCATACTTTTAACATCTTAATGAGGCTTTCACGTAGAGCAAAGAAAATTTTGTTGATTCTGGACTTTTACCTGGTTCGTGAAAGTGTTAATGATAGTGCGTCTCTTAGGAGATCTAAGGATAAGAGGACGTTATGGCGCAAGCAACACTTTTTCAGTTTTCACTTTGCCCGTTTTGCCACAAGGTCAAGGCCGGGCTTGAACTCAAGAAAATCGCCTACGATACGATTGAAGTAAGCCCGCGCTCTAAAAGTGAGTTGCCCGACCTTCCCGAGGATGCGCCTAAAAAAGTGCCGGTTTTTCAGTATGGTGAGGAAGTGCTTTGGGATTCGACAACGATTTTAAAGTATCTTGATACTATTCCGGGGGACTCTTTGAACCTATTGCCGGAAGAGGAAGGCGCTAAGGCCGAAGCACTTCGCATCGAGGAGTGGGTTGATGACAGCTTTACGCAAGTGTTGCCGACGGTACTTTACGGCTCCTGGAAGGATGCATGGCGTGCAGCCAAGGTTACCGCTGAATGTTCTAAATTAAGCAGAACCGAGAATATGGCCATTCGTTATGGTGGTTCGGTGATCATGAAGCAAATTTCGAAGCGTATTTTAAAACGTCATGGCAAAAACGATCCACAATCCTGGCTAAGTGAAGAGCTCGATGTGCTTGAGAAAGAACTCGGCGACAAGGCATATCTTGGTGGTACTGCCCCCAATATTGCCGATGCGGCAGCCCATGGCGCCCTCAAAACAATTGAAGGTTTCTCAGCATTTACGACATGTATGGACCGGGCCAAGGTGGCTTCCTGGTATGCACGGGTGGACGAAGAACGCAACGTGTAGTGGCATGCGTTTTTTGGGCAGCAGCCCGATCGAAAAAGTACAAAAAAATTAGAAAAAGTTACTCTTGTGATGTGGGTCACAGCAGATCGTTGCGGGGTCTATTAGATTGATAGCATAGAGAGTTTCAGTAAACGGCAAACCTGTTGCGAAGCAGGGACGCAAAGTCCACGGCGGTCACAGACCGGGCCGGACTACCGAAGGAGTATCTCATGGAAGCACTATCAGGAAACAACACAGCATATGGTCCAGCCAATAGGTTCAAACAAGAGCCGGTCAAAGCAGTACTGACCTGCTTGACGCTAACCCTTTTCACAGCCTGTAATATGCCGCCGCCAGATATTGGTATGGCAGGAGAAAGCCCATCGCAAGAGGCGGCACTTGAGTTTTCTTTAGGGGTTATGGACAATATTTTAGGTGGTGAGACAGAAGCTTTTCTGGACGCGCATGCCGAGGAAATTCATATTGTTGGTGACAACGAAGTCTATGCAGCAGAGGATTTGCTTCTTGGTGCAAGTGTCATTGAGGCTTTGCCGGTCAGAGGCGCAAGTCAGGCACAGAATTTAATCACCTACCATCAAAACTATGAGCCTCGCCTTGTACTTTTGGCAGAATACCTTGAGGAGTTTGGTCTGGAGATGGGTTCATCATGGAACGCAGAGCAGGAAAGCTATGTCTTTCTTGGCAATCATCTTGTGGGTGAAAGTCGATTGCCCGCAGATCATCTCTTCAATTTTGTGATTACGGAGAATGAAGGTGATTGGAGTATTTCCGGATTGTTGTCCGAATAGAATGTTCGAGGGGCCTTAACAGGGTCTTCATCTCGTGAATTAAAGTGTTGCGGCGTATTTTCAAGAAAGGTGGATGTTTTAGTGCGTTTGCTTGTAAGAGGTTTTGCTTTTAACCGCGCCGCGACATTTTAATTTAAAAAAGACACGAGCAATGATTGATTTTTAGTTTGTCTTCATCGATGAAAAGATATGCCTTTGATGCATGATGAACAAATGGATTCCTGGGACCCAGCCTTTTTCTTAAAATCTCCCGCATTTTGGCCGCTTGAATTATTTGCAAAACATTTTGTGGATTTAGAAGCATGGCCCTCTTTAGAGGATTTTAACCGTTTTTCTTCACGTGATGGCGAACAAAACGCGCCAAAATTTATCGAGCAAAACGGCAAGCAAAAGGTGATCGATTATATTAAGCAGATAGCCTTTGCCTCAGAAGTTCCCAGCCGGGAAAACAACTGGCACGATTATTTGAATATGCTTTGTTGGCAAGCTTTTCCTAAAAGTCGAAAAAAAATAAACGCATTACAAATAGAGGCACTTGCGTTTCAACCTGACTCTGAACGTGGTCTTGTGCGCTCAGCACACCTGGATGTGCTCACCCATTTAGATGAATGCGGTGTGGCGGTTGTTTCATCATCCAAAGTCTTACTCGATGGGATTCGGAATTTTGCCTGGAAAGATGTTTTTCTTCGGTATCGCGATGTTTTTGCCACATCGGTTGACGTGGTGATTTTTGGGCATGGTCTTTATGTGCAATGTTTAGCGCCTTTTATAGGCATGACAGGACGATGTCTTTTGCTGGAATGCGATGGTGATCACTTCGAACAATCGAAACGCCAACGTCTTGAGCGCACAGACAGCCTTGTCACAAATGCATTGGGTTCGGTCAAAACTCCACAAGACCTTGCACCTTTACCCCTGCTGGGGATTCCTGGCTGGCATGAGGAGAACGAAAACAGCCATTTTTATGAAAATCGGGATTATTTTCGTCCGGGGCGACAGAAAGATGCTTGAGTTGATTGCAATTACCGACGGGTTATTTTCTAATTG
>JASMKV010000040.1 GCA_030749035.1 Myxococcota bacterium
CCGGAGGCCCGAATCGTGACAACAACTTTCCCCAACGGCAGCCATATTTTAATGGGTGCAGAGAAAACTTCCCCTGAGGTCAACACATCAAAAACAATCTCGGCCTTGGGCATCGGACCAATAGCGAGATCCACGTCTGCATATTTGCCATGACGCAAAAGCGTTAAAGTTGTCGCAACCCTTTCATCAACCCAAGCGGGCAAATCCTCTCCGGCACGCACTTGGCAGCGCTGCAGATAATAAAGAGCCTCAGGATAACGTTCCCAGCGTGCATATGCCAAACCAATATTGCAGTCATGGGTTGCCCGGGGAGCAAGCTCCTCAGCAGATTTAAAATAAAGAATGGCTTGACGAAAATCACCTTGCTGCCCAAATGCCGCACCTTCCCGTACCAACTTATCGGCCTGTTCAAGCTCTTCGGGCGTGACGGCGCCAGACAACGCAATGAACAACAAGACCAGTGACATCATATCCCCACACAAAAAGAGGGCTCGCCAATTCTATCTAAGGCGTACAACTTAAACATCCCCCTTGTCCTCTTCGTCCTTTAGCTCATATTTTTCAATCCATCGGTAGATTTGCTTACGGTCCCGGTCAAAGTGTTTCGCCGTAGCCCTAATGCTCCATTCATTATCCATAAGCACGGCTTCCAACTGGTCCTTGCTCGGCTTTACTGGTTTTGTCGTTCCAACTTGACCGGCAGCACGTGTTTCTTGAGACGGCTGTGCTTTTGAAGCACTTGTGACCCATATCGGTAAGTCCTTGCTTGTAAAAACATGGTCTGGATTTCCCAAAAACGCAGCATGACTCAAAAGCTCATGCAACAATCGATTTATTCCTCGGAGATTTTCCGGCCATGAAAAAGAGAGCAACGCCACAACAGACTCGGCATCAAAATGCAAATGGGGTACATCCTCGATGTTTCGTTCAGCACACCAACCCTGCGCCAGTCTTCTCAACCAGATAAAAAAGTCGCTGCGTCGTTGACGCAAAGGCGGCAACTCAACTTGCCACAAAGACAATCTGGCATAGAGATCCCTGCGGAATTCCCCTGCCTCCACCTCTTGGGCAAGATTGAGATTTGTCGCAGCGATAATGCGAACATCGACCTTGTCGACATGCGTCCCTCCCACCGACATCACTTCCCCTTCTTGCAACACCCGCAAGAGTTTAGGCTGAAGCTCCAAAGGCAGTTCACCTATTTCATCTAAGAAAAGTGTGCCGCCTTGGGCGGCGCGAAACAAGCCCTGCTGTGCATCCGATGCCCCCGTAAACGCACCTTTAACATGGCCGAACAACTGACTCTCTATGAGTTGTGCGTTAAGCGCAGCGCAGTTGATGCTTAAAAGCTTACCCTTGCGACCACTGAGCCGGTGTATCTCCTGTGCAACCTTTTCTTTACCGCTGCCTGTCTCCCCTAAGAGAATCACCGCCGATGGGTCTTTAGCACAACGCTCTATCTGGAAACGGGCTCGGCCGATGAGCGTAGAATGTCCAGGAATAGCCTTTGTCAAAGCGGCATCGACAACATCATGCCCCCCCATCTCAGCGATTTCGAAAACCAACACCGAAGACCCTAACTTTAGAATCGAGCCATGCTTGAGTTCCACAGAGTTCTCCGACAAAGT
>JASMKV010000041.1 GCA_030749035.1 Myxococcota bacterium
TTGAGCGAGCGGCAAATAAGGTGAAGGTCAATGTGCATACACCGCGACCAGGTATCGTGATTGGTAAAAAAGGTGCGGGTATTGAAGCCTTAAAGGTTGATTTGCAGAAGCTTTCAGGGAACGAGGTCTTTGTCAATATTCATGAAGTGCGTAAGGCTGAGATTGATGCCCAATTGGTGGCGGAAAACGTCGCCGTGCAGTTGGTGCGTCGTGTCGCATTTCGTCGTGCGATGAAGAAGGCAGTTCAAACAGCACAGAAGTTTGGCGCTAAGGGCGTGCGTTTGGCATGTAAGGGTCGTCTTGGTGGTGCTGAAATGGCACGCCACGAGTGGTACCGGGAAGGCCGCGTGCCTCTTCACACCTTGCGTGCTGATATTGATTACGGATTGGCTGAAGCAAAGACCACCTATGGCATCATTGGTGTGAAGTGCTGGATATTTAAAGGAGAGATACTTCCTGAAAGGGGCTAGTGTCTTGATGGAAAGGCTGAAGAGTTATGTTGTCACCAGCAAAAGTTAAATATCGAAAGCGTCAAAAAGGACGTACGCGCGGTAAAGCCCAACGGGGTGCGAGTGTTGCTTTTGGCGATTATGGTTTGCAAGCTGATGAAATGGCTTGGCTCACCCAACGTCAAATTGAGGCGGCACGTATTGCAATGACACGTTATGTTAAGCGTGGTGGGAAAATCTGGATTCGCATGTTTCCGGACAAGCCTATCACAAAGAAGCCCGCTGAAGTTCGTATGGGTAAAGGAAAAGGCTCCCCAGAAGGCTGGGTTGCGGTCGTGAGACCGGGACGGATTATGTATGAGATGCAGGGCGTTGATGAAGAGACAGCGCGTGAAGCTTTTCGCTTAGCCGCTCATAAATTACCGATTAAATCACGTTTTGTGAAGCGTGACATTATTTAAGGAACGAGGAGTAAGATATGGCTTCGGGTGAAGATAGACTAAGTGCGAAAGAACTCAGAGAGCGAAATGCTGGTGAGTTGCGTTCGTTGCTCGCTGCAAAGCAAGAAGAATTGCAAAAGACGAGCTTTAAGCATGCTTTAGGGCAGTTGCAAAACACGCATTTAATTGCGGGTCTGCGCAAGGATGTTTCACGACTTAAAACGATTTTAAATGAGCAAGCCGCTCAGGCGCAGGAGTAATGATGAGTGCTACAGAAACAACAGGAAGTAAACGGACTTTGCAGGGTGTGGTTGTTAAAAATGCAATGAACAAATCAATCGTTGTCGAAACATCCAGAAGAGTTCAGCATCCGAAATATAAGAAGTATCTCAACAAGCGTGCACGGTACAGTGCTCACGATGAGGGTAATATTTGTCAAATTGGTGACCAGGTTGTCTTAGAGGAGTCTCGTCCTCTTTCTAAAACCAAGCGTTGGCGAGTAAAGGAAGTTACGGTTAAAGCCGTTTAACACTATTGGGGGTTTGTTATGATACAGGCACAAACAGTACTTGATGTTGCAGATAATTCCGGTGCACGAAAGTTAATGTGTATTAAGGTCCTGGGTGGATCGCGTCGTCGTTATGCGAGCATCGGTGATATTATTGTGTGCTCGATTCGTGAAGCGATGCCTAACTCTAAGGTTAAAAAGGGCGATGTCGCCAAGGCAGTCGTTGTACGTACAGCAAAAGAAGTTAAGCGTCCCGATGGGAGTCTGATACGTTTTGATGACAACTCGGCTGTTTTGATTTCTAATCAAGGGGAACCCGTTGGAACACGTATCTTTGGACCGGTAGCGCGCGAGTTGCGGGCCAAGAAGTATATGAAAATTATTTCTCTCGCACCGGAGGTGCTATAATGGCGCGGCATGTGAAAAAAGGCGATAACGTATTGGTCCTTGCAGGTAAATATAAAGGCCAGCAAGGTAAGGTCCTTGAAGTTCTGACAGATAAGAACAGAGTACGGGTTGAGGGGATTGCCGGGGTTAAGCGGCACCTGCGTCCTGGCGCTGATCCCAAACTGCCCGAGGGCGGCATTATTGATAAAACAGGAAGCTTGCATGTCTCTAATGTGCTGCCTGTGGATCCGGCTTCAGGTAAGGCAACACGGGTTGGTTACAAATTTTTAGAAGATGGTAAGAAAGTTCGCTTTGCTCGTAAAAGCGGCGATATTTTAACGGGCTCAGAAGCTTAGGCTCGTAGGTGAGGTTGAACATGGCTGAAACAGAAAATACGTATAAACCAAGGCTTTGGGAAGAGTATAAGAGCACGGTTGTGCCCCAGCTCCAGGAAGAGTTTGGTTATAAAAACAAGATGGCGGTGCCAGGCGTTAATAAGATTACCATTAACATGGGACTTGGTGATGCGGTTGCAAATCCGAATCTTATCAAAAGCGCGGTCGAAGAGTTGACACAGATTACGGGGCAAAGGGCAATTGTTTGTCGTGCGAAGCAATCGATTTCAAATTTTAAGCTGCGTGAAGGAATGCCTATTGGTGTGAGTGTTACTTTGCGTAAAAAACATATGTGGGAATTCCTGGACCGACTTATTTCAGTCGCCATGCCACGTATTCGAGACTTCAAAGGTATTAGTCCGAAGGCATTTGATGGTCGAGGAAATTACAATTTGGGATTAAAAGAACAAATTATTTTTCCTGAGATTAACTATGACAAGGTAGACGAAATTAAAGGTATGAATATCACGATAGTGACTTCGGCTGATAATAATGCAGAAGGCCAAGCGCTTTTAAAGCATTTGGGTATGCCGTTTAGAGACTAAGGAGAATTTGGGAGATGGCTAAAAAATCGAAAATTGCATCTGCAGGGCGGACGCCAAAGTTTAAGGTTCGTGGTTATAACCGCTGCCCGCTTTGTGGTCGACCAAAGGCCTTTTTAAGGAAATTTAAAATGTGTCGTATTTGTTTTCGAACGCGCGCGTTGAATGGCGAAATTCCAGGTGTTGTCAAAGCCAGCTGGTAAAGCTCAAGGAGAGAGTTATGCATAGTGATCCTATTGCAGATTTTTTAACACGTTTACGCAATGCCAGCATGGCAGGGCACGAGACCGTGTTGGTTCCACAATCGAAGATGAAGATGAGGCTTTCAGAAATTTTGAAGCAAGAAGGCTTTATTGGAGATTTCCACGAAGTACGCGGTAAGCCGCATGACCATCTTGAGGTGTCTTTGCGCTATGACAAGCAAAATAAGGCATTGATCTCAGGCCTGGAGCGAGTATCGAAACCAGGACTTCGTTGCTATTTAAAAGCGACGGAAATCCCCAAGGTACGTAATGGCCTTGGTGTGATGATCATGACAACATCTCAAGGCTTAATGAGTGATCGTAAGGCACGTGCTGAAGGTATCGGTGGCGAAGCTTTATGTGCAGTTTGGTAGATTAAAGAGAAGGTGAGGAGTGAGCAATGTCACGAATTGGACGACGACCAGTAGAATTACCTGAAAAGGTAACGGCAAAACTCGATGGTTCAATGTTAACCGTGGAAGGACCTTTAGGTAAATTGGACACACAATTGCCCGAGGGCATGTCTGTTGTTATTGCGGACACCTCGGTTAGTGTTTCAGGAACTCCAAAAGATAAGAGAGGCCGCGGATTTTTAGGTCTAACACGTGCGCTGGTTGCCAATATGGTTGTCGGTGTGACCAAAGGCTACGAGAAAAAACTTGAAATCAATGGTGTTGGATATAAAGCAGAACTTAAAGGCAAGAGTCTTTCTTTTTATCTGGGATATTCTCATGGTATCGATATGGAAATCCCAGAAGGTATTTCAGCAAAAGTTGATAAGCAAACATCCGTGACTGTGTCGGGTATTGATAAGCAGCTTGTTGGACAAGTTGCTGCTAAAATCCGTGCATTCAAGATCCCTGAGCCGTACAAGGCCAAAGGTGTGAAGTATGCGGATGAAGTTGTGGTGCGTAAAGTTGGAAAAACTGGCGCTAAGTAGCGGGCTCGTTTGAGCAGAAGATGGAGTAATAGAATGGCAAATTTAACAAAACGAAAATTAAGCGGACGGCAGCGACGTAAGGTTCGTGTGCGCAAGAAAATTGTTGGCAGCGTTCTTAAGCCACGTTTGAGCGTTTTTCGAAGTGCGAAGCATATTTCGGCACAGATCATTGACGATGGAGACGGTAAAACTTTAGCTGCCGTTTCGACGGTTGATAAAGGAAGCGATGTCGCGGGAACGAAGAGTGAACAAGCAAAGCGTGTCGGTTTGAAATTAGGCGCGATGTGTAAAGAAAATAATATTTCAACAGTTGTCTTTGACCGCAATGGTTATCGTTATCATGGGCGGGTGAAGGAATTGGCTGATGGAGCTCGCGAAGCTGGGTTGCAATTTTAGGAGCAAATGATGAATTCTGAATATCGTGAAGAAGGCGAAATATTAGACCGCTTAGTCCACTTGAACCGCTGTGCAAAAGTTGTCAAAGGTGGGCGCCGCTTTTCCTTCAGCGCACTGGTGGTGGCAGGTGATGGAAACGGCCAGGTTGGCGTTGGGCTCGGCAAGGCTAAAGAAGTGCCTGAGGCCATTCGTAAAGGTGTCGAAGCAGCGAAAAAGAGCATGGTTTCCGTGCCTCTGGTGAATGGGACGATTCCCCATGCTGTGACTGGGCATTATGGCGCAGGTTATGTCTTTTTAAAGCCCGCCAGTGAAGGCACAGGCGTTATTGCCGGTGGTCCTGTGCGTGCGGTTCTTGAGTCGGCAGGTGTGCACAATATTCTGACCAAATGTCTTGGTACAAATAACCCGCACAATGTTGTGAAGGCGACGATGGAGGGTTTGAAGGAGCTTAGCTCGTTGGAAGAGACCGCCAGCCGTCGAGGCTTGAGCGTTGAGGAATTGAGAGGCTAAAATGGCAGCAGAACGATATTTTGAAGTCACGTTGAAGAAAAGCGGTATTGGTCGACCAGGTAACCAGAAGGCGACACTCACCACATTGGGTTTGACCCGTTTTGGTAAAAAAGTGTTTGTTCAGGATAATCCAGCGATGCGCGGCATGCTTTATACTGTTGTGCATTTGGTTGATGTGACGCCACATGAGGGCGCCATGCCTGCAAAGGGCGCGAACTAGTTTCGATAAGAGAGCAAGAGGTACTACAATGAGATTACACGATTTAAAAGCGCCCAAGGGGGCGAATAAAAAGCCTAAGCGCGTAGGTCGCGGTGAGAGTTCAGGCCACGGAAAAACTTCGGGCACGGGGCACGGTGGTCAAAAATCACGTTCAGGTAAAGGTAAACCCAGGCTTGGTTTCGAGGGTGGGCAAATGCCCATGTACCGGCGTATGCCTAAGCGCGGTTTTAACAATCAGCGTTTTGCTAAGGTTTGGGCTGAAGTCAATGTCGATATTTTAGCACAGCGTTTTGAGGCCGGCGCAGAAGTTGACCTCATTGCAGCACGCAAAGCAGGTTTGGCAACAAACCGGGATGAGGGACTCCGCGTTTTAGGGCGGGGTGAGATCTCCCATGCGTTGTCCATCAAGGCTGCGCATGTGACGGCATCTGCGAAAGCAAAAATCGAAGCAGCAGGCGGCAGCGTGGTTGCGCTCTAGGTCTTTTGACCCTGGCAACATCGATTTATAACCCAAGGAGATAGTGTGGCTTCAGGCTTTTGGAATATTGGCAAGATTCCCGAACTTCGGAATCGTATCTTGTTTAGCGCAGCATTATTGGCAATCTATCGCATCGGTATTTTTGTCTCTATCCCAGGTGTGGACAGAGTTGAGTTAGGTCGTGCGTTTAAGTCCCTTTCAGGAACACTCTTTGGTTTCTTTAATATGTTTTCAGGTGGGGCCTTTGAGCAAGCGAGTATTTTTGCTTTAGGGATTATGCCATACATCTCCTCATCAATTATTATGCAACTTCTGACAGTTGTGATTCCCACTTTAGAGCGTTTACAAAAAGAGGGAGAGAGCGGCCGTCAAAAGATTAATCAGTTTACACGTTATGGTACCATTGTTCTTGCGGTGATTCAGGGCGTGGGTATTTCGAACTATCTTGAAAGTGGTCCCGGGGGGATTCAGGTTGTTCATCACCCGGGTCTCTTCTTTAAGTTCATGACGATTTTGACACTTACAGCGGGAACCGTTTTTATCATGTGGCTTGGTGAGCAAATCACTGAACGCGGCATTGGCAATGGTATTTCATTGATTATCTTTGCGGGGATCGTGGCGCAGTTGCCATCAGGCATTTTGAGTACTTTTGAGTATTTAAAAAATGAAATCATTCAGCCGGTGACGATGATGATTATTTTGGTGATCGTCTTTTTAGTGATTGCGGCGATTATTTTCTTTGAGCAGGCACAGCGGCGTATTCCGGTGCAATATGCCAAGCGTTTGGTTGGCAAAAATACCTATGCGGGGCAGTCGACACATTTACCGCTGAAGATTAATACTTCGGGCGTTATTCCACCTATTTTCGCCTCATCATTATTGATGTTTCCTGCAACATTGGCCAACTTTATACCCGGTGGCTTTTTTGATTCCTTTCAAAGTTTCTTTCAATTTGATTCTTGGTTTTACAATTGCTCATACGTGCTTTTGATTGTTTTCTTTTGCTACTTTTATACTGCGGTGACGTTTAATCCGGTTGATGTTGCCGACAATATGAAAAAGTACGGAGGGTATATTCCGGGAATTCGTCCGGGTAAGAAAACAGCAGAGTATATTGATCGCGTGCTTTCACGCATAACCTTTGGTGGTGCTCTCTATCTTTCGGCCGTTTGCGTGTTACCGACAATCCTTATTGCGAAATTTGATGTTCCGTTTTTCTTTGGTGGGACAGGGCTTTTGATTGTTGTTGGTGTGGCTTTGGATACGGTTCGGCAAATCGAGTCGCATTTGATTACACGCCATTATGACGGTTTTGCCGGCTCCAAGGGACCTAAAATCCGTTCTCGTCGTAAGGCGCCTGTATGAGATTGATTCTTCTGGGAAAGCCTGGATGCGGCAAAGGGACGCAAGCCAAGGTTTTGTCCGGTAGTTTAGAAATACCGGCGATTTCTACAGGTGATCTAATTCGTGCAGCGATTGCTGAAGGCTCTGCGCTTGGTGCAAAATTTGAAAGTTTTATTGTTGAAGGGCACTTGGTGCCAGATGAATTGGTGGTTGCGCTTGTGCGTGAACGCCTGGCAAAGCCGGATTGTGTGGACGGTTTTATGCTTGATGGTTTTCCGCGAACCGTACCACAGGCTGAGGCCTTAACGGATATTCTTGAAACGATGGTCCAGCGTTTAGACGTTGTTGTGAATATCGATGTGAGTGATGAACTTTTGGTGGAGCGGGCCGAAGGGAGGCGCACCTGTAAGGGTTGTGGGGCTTCTTATCATTTAAAGTTTGCCGCGCCAGCCCAGCAGGGAATTTGTGACCATTGTGGCTCAGAAGATTTATATCGAAGAGATGATGATCGTGCCGAAGTGGTCTCAAAGCGTCTCGTTGAATATCGAGAGAAAACCCACCCATTGATTGGTTATTATCACGCTCAGGGGCTCTTGGTGCACATTGATGGGGTCGGCAGTCTTGATGCGGTTGAGCATCGTATTGAGGATGCGTTGAAAAACCTTTCATGATCATGCAACGTTCACGCCGTACAGTTATCCTGAAATCTGCACGTGAGATCGACATCATGCGTGAAGCCAATCGTCATACCGCGGAGGTTCTGGCGATGATGTGCGAAGCGACCAAGCCGGGTATGTCGACCTGGGATCTTGATCAGATAGCCCGTGAAGAAATTGATAAACGCCCCGTGACAAGTGCATTTTTGGGCTATTATGGTTATCCGGCGGTGGTTTGTGTGTCGATCAACGAAGAGGTTGTGCACGGTATTCCGCGAAAGGATAAAGTGATTCGTGACGGGGATATTGTCTCGATTGACTTTGGGCTCTGTTTTGAGGGCTATGTTGGCGATACGGCCCGGAGCATTGGTGTGGGGACATTAAGCACTGAGGCCGAGGATTTGATCCGGGTGACGCGCGAATGTTTGGATCAAGCTATTGCGCTATGTGATCCTGAGCATCGTTTAAGCGATATTGGCAAGGCGGTTGAGACCCATGCACAGAATCATCATTATGGTGTGGTCAGGGAGTTCGTGGGCCATGGGATTGGTACACGCATGCATGAAGAACCACAAGTTCCCAATTATTACGATGGGTTAAAGCCAAGATTGCGTCCTGGATTGGTGATTGCGATCGAGCCCATGATCAATATAGGGGGCCATGAAGTGCGGGTTTTGGATGACGATTGGACTGCGGTGACCAAGGATGGCAGCTGGTCTGCCCATTTTGAGGATTCCGTCGCGATTCTGGAGGATGGTCCTGTCGTTTTAAGCAGAATTTAGGCTGATTTGCGGGCCGATCTGCTTGTGTGTGAGGATGCACAAAAGGCGGATCTTAAAGTCTTTTTTCTTGTAAAACAGGGCATTATAGCCTTGCCAAAGAAAAATTGGTTGTGTTATTAGGCCGCTCGCGTGAGGTGTACTTTGACCCGAAGATGGGTTAAGGCCTTGATGCATTTAGGTTTTTTAGGGAAGAACATGTCAAAAGAGGAAGTGATTGAAACAATTGGGACAGTACTTGAGCCTCTGCCTAATGCCATGTTTCGGGTTGAATTAGAGAATGGACATAAGTTGCTTTGCCATATTTCAGGAAAAATGCGCATGCATTTTATTAAAATCTTACCTGGTGACAAAGTGACTGTTGAACTTTCGCCTTACGATTTAAGTCGTGGGCGTATTACATATCGAGCAAAGTGAGTGAGTTATGAAAGTCAGAGCATCTATTCGCAAGATTTGTAACAAATGTAAAATTATTAAGCGTCGCGGTGTGATTCGGGTTATTTGTGAAAACCCTAAGCACAAGCAGCGACAAGGTTGAGGTAGCTTATGGCACGTATAGCAGGGGTAGACTTACCACGTAATAAGCGAGTTGAAATTGCGCTTACGTATATTTATGGCATTGGAAATTGTGCCGCGAAAGAGATTGTGAGCAAGGCTTCTCTTGATCCAACCTTACGCTCAGATAAGTTGACTGAAGGCGATGTTGCTCGGCTTCGAGAAATTATTGAAAGTGACTATAATGTTGAGGGAGATTTGCGACGTGAAATTTCGATGAACGTCAATCGCCTTATGGATCTGGGTTGTTATCGCGGCTTGCGGCATCGTAAGGGGCTACCGGTTCGAGGACAGCGTACGCATACCAATGCGCGCACACGCAAAGCACCACGACGTGGTTCGAAGGCAAAGAGGTAAGAGATGGCAAGTGTTTCAAAAAAGCGGGTTAAAAAGAACGTTCCTAACGGCTTGGCTTTCGTGCAGGCCACGTTCAACAATACCTTGATATCGATTACAGATCAAAATGGTAACGCATTATCGTGGAGCAGTGCAGGTTCGAAAGGATTTCGTGGTTCACGTAAATCAACACCTTTTGCCGCACAGGTTGCCGCACAAGACGCAGCGGAAAAAGCTAAAATTCATGGCTTACGTTCTGTTGGCGTGATGGTCAAGGGACCGGGCGCTGGTCGTGAGGCTGCGGTTCGTGCTTTGCAGGCAGCCGGACTTCGTATTTCGATGATAAAAGATGTGACACCTATTCCACATAATGGTTGTCGCCCACCCAAACGACGTCGTGTCTAGTCGCAGGTCGTTTGTAGAGTTATTTGAATAAGCTTAGAGCATAAGAAGCGTTTGTTTTTTATGAGAACATTGAGGAGATAAATACCATGAACCGTAACTGGCGTGATTTGATTCGACCTAAGAATTTGGTGGTTGACCGCGAGAGCATGACTGAACAATACGGCAAGTTTACAGCTGAACCGCTTGAGCGTGGTTTCGGTGTAACTTTGGGAAACTCGCTGCGTCGCGTATTACTGAGTTCGCTCCAAGGGGCAGCGGTGTGTGCCGTGCGTATCGATGGGGCATTGCATGAGTTTACAGCGATTCCTGATGTTCTTGAAGATGTTACAGACATCATTCTGGCGCTTAAAGAATTGGGTGTACGAACTTATGCGAATGAGCCACGCGTGATGCGTATCAGTGTGCAAGCGCCCGACAATGAGGAATTGGTTGTACGGGGCTCTGATTTATTGGGTGACAATACGGTTGATATCCTGGACCCAGAACATCCGATTTGTACCGTGTCTGCCGGTGGAACTTTGGCCATGGAGGTTATGATTTCCCGTGGACGTGGTTATGTGCCTGCTGAGCGTAACAAGGCACCCAACATGGCTGTGGGTTGGATTCCAGTCGAC
>JASMKV010000042.1 GCA_030749035.1 Myxococcota bacterium
CTGGCGTATGCGCTTTTGGTTGGCGCAAATAAATCCACGCTCAACACAGCTTCAGCCTGCGCCACTTCCTGTGTCGCCCTGGCATAAAGTGCCAATCGCGCATTGTTTGCCTTGCCATCAGGCAAGTAGTGCTTGCCCAGATCCTCGTGGGCAATCGGGGTGAAGAGCACGATGCGAGGGGCGGACTTGCCGTTGTACTTCTGCTCCCTGGTATGTTGCACCAGCTTGGCAAGATTCTGTTTGAAATTGGGGACACCCTCTTCGCCCGCAAGAGATTCATTGTAGCCAAAGAACATGAACACCACATCGCTCTTCATTTTTGTGAGCCACTGGTCAGTGTCGCCAAAATTGGCTGAGCGCGGACGGGTGGTGACGGTGTCACCGGGGAAGGAGAGATTGCGAAACACAAGCTCGTGCTTCGGGAACCGCGCATGAATCCGCGTCTCAAGCCAGCCTGCATGCTGCATGCGATCGGCCAGCGTGTTGCCGATGATGCTGATGTGGTCGCCCTTGTTGAGTTGCAACGACGCTGCCTGGGCAGAAACGGCCAAAAGAGCCACAAAGAGACAAAATAATTTTTTCATTACGAATAAACGCAGGAGTTCAGGCAATTGTCCGCTCTTGAAGGATAGAGGCAAGAAAAGATTCACCTCAACACTAGCACCAGAGCGAGGAGGACGGTGTAGCAGGTGGTCGAATAAGATTTCATGGATTTTTGTTCTCTTTGTTCGCCTCAATCATCTTTTTCAAATCCACTGCGAGTGCCTCCGCTTCAGTGATTTGCTCAGGAGCCATCTCCTTGGCAAGGGATTCTTTGGTTGCTTTGGCCTTTGCGTCTCCATTAGCCGACGCAATATTAAGCCAAGCGTAGGCATAAACCTTCACAAACATTTTGACAGTTGAAGGATGTCCTCCAGTTGCTGTACTCAGGTATATGTTTGCTAGGTCAAACTGTGATTTTATGTCGCCATTCTCGGCCGCCAAGGTGGTCTTTGCCACTGATAAATCTATCCTCATTTTTTCGGAAAGTGCGTCGGCCTTAATTATCTGCTCTGAGGTCATTTCATTTAAAATGACGGAAATGTTTTTCGAGGCATCCTTGTAGGCGCGGCCGGACGTTATGGCATACCATGCAAAAGCGATTGGGAGGTCCCTTTTCACCCCTGCGCCAAAATGGTGCATTTTCCCAAGTCTAAAGCAGGCAGCTCTATCTCCCTGCCTTGTCAAAGATCTTAAGTTTCTCCTTATCCAATTAAGTATTTCATTGCTCAATGCATCTGCCTTGACGATTTGGTCTTGATTTAAGGAATTTCTCCTTGATTTGATAAGCTCTTCCGGCTTGCTATTGCCAAATGCTGCAGCAATTTTGTACCAAGCGTAGGCTGTCACCATGTCCCTTTTTGCTCCTTTGCCGTTGGCAAACATATGACCAATATGAAGTTGAGCTTGAGGATGGTTTCGAAGCGCTGCCTTATGCAGCCATTTAACAGCCTCTTGCTCGTTCTTCTTTGCAGAATCTACATTGGCATACATCATCCCAAGTCTATAAGCAGCCTCCTCAAATCCATGCTCAGCTAAAAACTCTAGACCTCCTGTGTTGCCCGTAGCCACAAAGTGAGGAATTTGCGCTTCAAAAACCTGATAAATATCTATCCAGTTTACTGCGCTAATAGAATTTCTATCTCCACTAGCGAAATGATCTATAAACATTTGGTCTAATTTACCAATATCGAAAGATAAACCATGCTCTCTTGCGTAAATCCCCATTCGGAATGCGGTGTTCCATAAACTACTTCGGGCAATATTTTTACCAATGATATCGGGGTGTTCTTTAATCTTCTCTGCCATGGCCTGCAGCTGGAACAAGTTCGACTTTGTAATATTTTGCTTCTGTTGGTACACTAGCGCTCTGTGGGCCGAGCTACCCGGTCTTAATCTCCTTAGCATCATAGCGTTTTGTCTTATGTCCATCTGTAATGTTTGGCCCTGATTTTTAGTGCCGCCGTCTTGAGAAACCGCTCCTAGTCTAAATACTCGTCCCACTCCCGGGCCAGTTCGGACTTTATCAAGAACTTCTTCTGCCTCTTTTTCATCCAGATCCTTGATGCCCCCCCACTCTTTCTTAATTATTAAGGCAGCCTTATCAATGTCATTTTGTATCTTCGTATCGGGTTTGGGATCATTATTTAACTGACCTTTATTGAGAGCTTGAACAGCGGTAGGTGAAGATGCCTTCTCTTGAGGTTTCGTTGACTCCTTTTTCCCGCATCCAAAGCCCAGGCAAAGAAGCAGCAAAGTTATGAGGGCGATTTTCACGGGTGCACCGATTGTCTGGGTTGGGGAATTCATGGCAAGCCTATTTCTATAAGTCGACATCACATGATCATAATGCGAGAATTTGTCACGCATGACCCGATTCATCACCCTCATTTGCGCCTTCTTTCTGGTTAAAGCCCAGGCGGCCCAACCCAATATCCTCTTCATCCTCGCCGACGACCTCGGCTATGGTGATGTGGGTTGTT
>JASMKV010000043.1 GCA_030749035.1 Myxococcota bacterium
CCTTAAACACTTGCCCTCGGTTATGGTTTCCGCAGTAGACTGGTGGGCAAACGAAGCTTTCTCTGTCGTTGCCGCAGAATCAAGCGAACTGGGCGGGACTCTTATTTTTCTCCAGCATGGGGGCGAATTCGGAATAAGTAGAATCAAGCATGAAGAGAAATTTGGAAAATGTATTGCAGACAAAATGGTTTGCTTTGGTTGGGCGCCAGAAGAGGAACCTTCTTCCATCAATTTACCTAATCCACGAACCGTCCGCTATGAGTCCGCTGCATTAGATTCTGACCCCCAAATTACCCCCAAAACTCTTCTCTTCTGCACAACCGCTGCACCAAAACACCCGCATTGTATCACAAATTTACAAAACGATGACGAATGGAACGAATACAAACAATGGCAACATGATTTCTTAAAGGAAATCACCCAAAACATCCGCAACAAAACGATATATCGCCCCCCCGAAAAGGATCGTCGGCACGGATTTAAACAAAGTATTTTAGACAAATTCCCCGAAGTGAGGCACATTCGTGACTGGAGTGTGCCTATCGATCTTGCCATAAGAAGAAGTCGAATTGTCGCAGTGGATAATCGGGAATCAGTCTATCTTCAGGCTATGGCATTAAATGTCCCAACTGTCCTCTTTTATGAACCTAAATTTAAACACTGTCGGGAAAGCGCCAAACCCTATATTGAACTTCTCAAAGAAGTAGGGATCCTTTGGAACTGCCCGCTTGCAGCGGCCAAACATATAAACAAAATTTATGACAACCCCTTGGAATGGTGGGCCGCCGAGAAGACACACGAGGCCCGCAGAATCTTTGTCAACCGATTCTGCAAAACAGACCCCGACTGGCTCAAAGAATGGGGCCAATTCTTACTGAAAGCTTATTTAAAACTCGATAACGAGAAAACACACCCTGGTAGCGCAGCAAAGTGCTTTAACTCTCTTTAAAATTTTACGTGTGTTTTTTCAGAGCTCGCACTCCACGAGGTGACAATAAGTTCCACCGCATCTGCTCAATGTGCCTTTTTAGCGAAGCCATCTGCCCTTTATCGCCGGCGCTACCCTCGCACAAAACACCGCGCAGCAAAATATTGTCACTATAGCCATCAAGCGACAAACCTTTGACGCACATGAGTTTCCCCAGAAAGCGTAAAAGGCAATAATCCTTAAATTTCAATGTCGTAGAGTGGTTTGTTCTCCAAAACTTCCGGTCCATTTCTGGCACACTGTTTGCAAATCACACATCGAAGGCTCCACACCGTACGTGGGGTCGGTGAGAGTTGGTTTATGCATACGGCCTCGATTCAACTCAAGCCTGCGGCACATTAGGAGAAATGGAATGGCGAGTGAGAGCCAAATTAAGATACTCGATTGCACACTTCGTGATGGTGGATACTACAATAATTGGGATTTCTCCCTCCCTCTCGCCAAACGCTATCTTGATGCCGTAACACAAGCAGGCGTGCATACAGTTGAAGTCGGATTTCGTTTTCTCCAATCTGACCAATTTCTTGGCCCTTTTGCGTTCTGTTCCGACGCTTTCATTACATCGATTCTCCCTGAAACCCATCCACAAATTGCTGTCATGATTAATGCGAAGGAATTCAACGACTATGACGCTGGGCCCAAGGCTGCCATCAACAAAGTATTCTCTCAAAAGAAGGATTCCCCTGTAGACCTGGTCCGCATAGCAACACATATTAGCTCTGCGGAATCGAGCCTTGTCCTTGCCAAGGAATTATCCAGGCTTGGCTATAAAATTGCGTTCAATCTAATGCAGGCAAACACTGCCACGAGCTCTACTCTCGAAGAGGTCGCAAAGAAAATCCAGCGCTCAGGAACTGTTGACATTCTATATCTGGCCGATTCGCTCGGCAACCTCACATGTGAAGATCTACACATCATAAC
>JASMKV010000044.1 GCA_030749035.1 Myxococcota bacterium
GCGTGACATTCCGGGATGCCGCCGTTCCCGTCGTCGTTGATGTTCTCCATGATAATCAAAGTTCCAACAGCATTTTCGTCGAGCAGTGCAGGAAAGCGTACGCTCTGACATTCGTCATCGGAGGAGTCAGGGGCAAAAAGCAACAACTGAGTCACCTGACTCGTCTTATTGCCCTCAAGGCGCAGCTCTGCACCAACCTTTGTCAATTCCGCAAAACTAAATCCATCCAAACCGGTGTTGTCCTTCATCGACAAGTTGCCTGTCACTTCTTTGATGGCATCCAAATTAAGCTCTTCGTCTTGACCTTCGCCGCCAAAAGCCCAGGTGTTGCCGTTCACAGAAACATTCTGGCTCACGCTCAATCCGTCCTCTGCAGAGCCTAGGTCAAAGTGGCTTAACTCAAATCCGGTCGAACCATTGTTGTCGATCTGAAGCTTATTCATACTTCCTTTTAGATTGGGAAAGTTCACCGTGCTCAACTTGTCATTACCGGTGAGTGTCAAGTGACGTAACTTCTCTACAGACTCCCCGCCCTGCATTTGAAGTGAGACCTCTCTTAAGGCACCATTGTCACTAATCTCGAAGCGGTCTGCCCATTGGTAGCGACTGTAATCGACCTGCAGGGCAATCGTGCTTAAATTGGCGTTGGATTCAATACCCACGTCAAATTGTCCGTTGCCACTGCCATAACCGAGTTTCGAAAAAGCGTCACCGTCCATACTCAGCAAACTGTCATTTTCCTTGATAAGGATGCCGCCGGCAACCACCTTGATTTTTTTGGTGACCGTTTTGAAATTATCGGTATTGAGTTGCGTGCCATGAACAGATAACGCCGTCGTATCCTCAGGAATCGGCCCTGTAATGTAAAGATTGACAGGGAATTCATCCAGGCTTTCGTCACCTGCGCCTAAACTGTCTTTGAGAATCAATCCACAAGGCAACATACGCGCGCCGCTTTGATTCTTGTTACACTTAGGCAGACTCTTATCCGCATCAGAGTTATCGACAAACAGCTCCCAATCGCTGTTGCTTGCAACCACGCAAGGGGCACAAGTCGCGCCTGTAGAAGCACCGCCCCTAACGCCTTCTTTCAGCGGGTTATTTTGTGATTCAAACTCGAGGTCCCCTCCACAACCTTCTGCAGGCACCCCCAGGCTAAGCGCAATGGCGCCTAAGGCGATAAGAACAACACTCAGAATGATTTTTAAACGATTGTTTTTCAGTTCGGGCATGGGTGCCTTCCACTTTCTTTTTCGTCAAAGGTGGAGAACCCTGGGGACTCCAGTCTAGCAGACTATAGTCACCCCAGGCAAGTTGGTTCAAGCATCTTTTAGAGAAGAAGTTGACTTACTTGAGCACCACCAGTTGCTCTTTATTGTCAGGCGCTGTCGGTTCGTAGGTCCCCCCCGCAGCTTCGCATTCCGCACCTGCATCAAGCGGGTCCATACCATCTCCACCATCATCGATAAGTCCGCTCACCTCATCCCCACAATCCCATACCGGCGTTGTGCAGGCTTCAGGATCTATGCTGAGACATGGGTGGTGACAGACGCCTGCCTGCTCACATCCGGGGCCCGGTGGGCCATCATCATCGTCATCATCGTCGTCATCGTCATCATCATCTCCCGGAGGTTGACCTGGCCAAATGACTATCCAGGGGCCACAGCTGTTCATGGCCTGCGCGTCGCCGCCATCATCGCCGTTGGGCATATTCATCGACGACTGCCCCGCACAATTATAATAGTCAGCACACCAAATCACACAGGTCCCGGCGGGCACCGCCGTGCCATCCTCGCAGTAATAGAGGTCACCCTCCGCCTCCCAGGCGTCTACCGGATTGCCACAGGCATCATTGATGGGTTCGCAGCCGTCATCATCGTCGTCATCATCGTCGTCATCATCATCACCTTCAATCGTACACTCCGCCGAACAACCATCACCATCTTCGGTGTTGCCATCATCGCATTCCTCGAAGGAATCCTCGTCCCCGACGCAGGTTGGCCCGGAACAAACAAAACCATCACCACAACGATTGACCTGACAATTAAGCAGACAGGCGCCTTCGTTCGAGTTCAAATCACCATGGTCACATTGCTCGTCACCGTCGATTTGACCGTTGCCGCACTCTAAAAAACAATCCTCATCGCAACCATCGCCATTTTCGGTATTGCCGTCATCACACTCTTCGCCCGGATCGAGTTCATCGTTGCCACACTCACAGGACGAGCCATCACCACCGCAAACACCACATTCATCCACAATCGCATCACCACCACAAATACCTGCACAATCAACCACATGCCCGGCACAATCGCAGGTGCCATCCGGGATCCCGTCACCATCACAGACGCCACATTCGTCCACAACCGCATCGCCGCAATAATCGCCCAAGCAGTCCGGCACCTCGACGGCGCAAACTTCGGAACAACCATCGCACGAGCTTGTGTTGCCATCATCACACTCTACGCCCGAATCGAGTTCGCCATTACCACATGCACAGGTTGATCCATCACCAGCACAGACGCCACATTCGTCCACAACCGCATCGCCACAGTATTCACCCCAGCAGTCCGGCACCTCGATGACACAAACATCAGAGCAACCATCGCACGAGCTTGTGCTGCCGTCATCGCACTCTTCGCCCGAATCGAGTTCGCCATTACCACATGCACAGGTTGACCCATCCCCAGCGCAAACACCACATTCGTCCACGGCCGCTTCGCCACCACAGACGCCAAGACAATCCTCTACGTTGCTCGCACAATCACAGGCGCCATCAGGGATGCCATCACCATCACAGACGCCACATTCGTCCACAACCGCATCGCCACAGTATTCACCCAAACAGTCCGGCACCTCGACGGCACAAAGTTCGGAACAACCATCGCACGATGCTGTGTTGCCGTCGTCACACGCTTCACCATCATCAAGGTTACCATCGCCACAGAAAGGCGCGACATAACAGGCCAGGCCTTCTTCAGTCGCTGCGAAGTTTGAGTCTCCTGCATGATCATCGCCATCATAATCGTAGTTATCGTCACCCATCTCACATGCAGCAAATTGTTGTGCGTGACATTCCGGGATGCCGCCGTTCCCGTCGTCG
>JASMKV010000045.1 GCA_030749035.1 Myxococcota bacterium
ACATCTTTAAGCATCTGACAGTAGCGAGGTTCAAAAACACGAAGGGGTAAGATGGTGCCTGGGAAAAGCACCACATTTGGCAACGGGAAAACCGGTAGGTTTTTCAACGTTGCTTCGGCAATGGGTTCCGCCTCCACAAATTGACTAAAACAGCCAGACCCAGTGCGTGCAAGGGCTAAAAAAACTTTCGCCATTTTTTTGCGTGTAGGACAAGGTAGGTGCTAGCCTTACCCCATGGATAATCAAAAAGAAAAACTTGATGTATTGGAGCGCTTGGATCAACGTTTAGAGACGATTGATGCAAAGCTAAATCAAATTAAGGGTTCTCGGAAGAAATCCATGGAGTGGATCGGGCAATTGGCCGAACATATTCGCTCTTTGGATGATTTTCGTGAGGAGGTTCGGGCCAGTTTTGAGCCTATTCGGAATAAGCTTGATGGCATCGATGAGGTGATGCGTATCATGCGTCATGCAACGAACGATGTTTGTCGTCGTATTGAGCATATTGAAACGGATAAGGATTATTACCAGGAAAATCTTTTATGATTTTTTGCCTAATGCTTGCGTGGTGGCGTCAGCAGCCCGCGTGCTAAAGGCTTCTTCGCCGCGACGCAATTCTTGCATCCCTTGAAATGCTTCGGTGCTTTCAAAGAGTTCTTTGGGAACACCGGCCAGACAGGTGTGATACACTTCGTTATCGGCTTGGTTGAGCAGCCAGGGTTGTTGGCTTGGCGCCCAGCGGGGCGCAATTTCTTCGCGCAGTGCTTGCATGGTTTCCAGACCTTTTTGCGCTATATCTTCGGCGCCTTCTGGCGTTAAGGGGCGTTGGCCACGCTTGAGTGCTTTGGCGCTTTGTTTGAGCGTTTGACACTCATCACCTTCAGGTTCTCGCCCTAAGTCCAGACTTAATTTGGTTCGTCTTTTTCCGGTGGCCAGCTTATCGGCTTCATCGACCGATTCTTCGACTTGTCGATTGAGTATGTCTTCGCGAATTTTAGGTGGCAGAGTTTCGCTGCGGACAAAATTGCTGTCCTCTGGCATCGTTACTTTTTTCTCTTCGCGCGGCTTAAACTTTTTCATCAAGGCCTGAAACTCGGCAGATTCGGCGATATTGGGTGGGGGCTGTAGGGTATGAAACAAGCCTGACATATTGTCGATGGCCGCGTCCTGTGCTTGGTCTACCGCATAAGGATTGTTGGGCATCATTTCGGCGGCTTTACTTTTTGCTTGGTTGATTGAGCTGTCGGCGAGCTTGCTTAAGCTTTTGACATCTTTTGGGGTCCATTGTTCTGCTTTGGCGTCTTTGAGGCTTAGCGCTTTTTGGGTAAAAGATTTAAAGGCGTTCTTGGTGCTTTCCTGATCCGCCATAAAATCTTCGAACATATCGACGAGGCGCTGACTTCGGGAGGCACCACTCTCGTCTTCAGAAATGGCGTCAATGCGTTTATCACTCATGCTTGGCATCATAACAAAAGGGTGGCCAATAACCATCTTAAAGCTGTCGATCATCGTCGAATTTTAGTGGCTTGGTCCAAATGATCGATTGTGGGCAGAATGTGCTTTTATCTGTGGGAAGATGGTTGAATTTATTGACAGAATAATCACTTGCTGTTAAATCGCGCGCCAATCCCTTACTTGCTCAGCAAAGGGTTATTTGAGAACGTCAAGCGTGTTTGAAGTTGGATTAAGTGGTTCTTTGAGCAAGAGAGTGTGACTTGAGTCCATTGGGTTTAAGGTTCGCAATTTTCCCTCAATGAGGGAATGAGATGGATGGGGTGTAGCCAAGTGGTAAGGCACCGGGTTTTGATCCCGGCATTCGCAGGTTCGAACCCTGCCACCCCAACCATCTTTTGATGTCTGAGAATAATTAAAGGGTAGAGATATGCCGCGTGAACAACAGATAAAACTCTTGGCTGGAGGCGCTAACCCAGAGTTGTCGCAGAGTATCTCGGAACATCTTGATGTGCCCTTGAGTCAAATGCGTACCCGCCGATTTTCTGACGGCGAGCAATTTGTTGAAATCCAGGAAAATGTACGCGCGGCGGATGTTTTTGTGGTGCAACCGACATCGTCACCAGTGAATGAAAATCTCATGGAGTTGTTGCTGATTATCGATGCCTTAAAACGTGCCTCAGCGCAGAATATTTGTGCGGTGATGCCCTATTATGGTTATGCCAGACAAGATCGAAAAGTGGCGCCACGTACGCCAATCTCTGCGAAGCTTGTTTGTGATTTGTTGACCGCCGCTGGCGCCAATCGTGTCTTAGCGCTGGATTTGCATGCAGGACAAATTCAAGGCTTTTTCGACATTCCATTCGATCATATTTATGCGATGCCTGTGTTGCTCAAGCATATCAAAGCCCACCATCCGGTCGATCAAACGGTGATCGTTTCTCCCGATGCGGGCGGGGTGGAGCGGGCGCGAGCTTATGCGAAGCGCTTTGATGGTGCTTTGGCCATCATTGATAAGCGCCGTCCCAAGCCGAATGTCGCGGAAATCATGAATATCATTGGAGATGTGGAAGGAAAACACGCCATTATTGTCGATGATATGATCGATACGGCCGGCACGATTACGGCTGCTGCCGGCGCGCTTTTGGAGCAAGGGGCCAGTTCTGTGGACGTTTATGCCAGCCATGGGGTGCTTTCCGGACCGGCGATTGAGCGTATAAATGCGTCATCTATTGAAAAAATAGTAGTGACAGATTCGATTCCTTTGCATAAAGAGGCGCAGGCCTGCAGCAAAATTGAGGTGTTGTCGGTGGCTGGCCTTTTGGCGAAGGCGATCCGGAGAATTTATTTAGGGGAGTCGGTAAGCTCTCTTTTTCTCTAGGATAAAAGGACAGCGAGTAAGAAACGAGGAGAAGATTATGGCGATAGAATATACAGATACCATTGAAACCAAATCCCGCGCATTGGGCCGAAAAAGTGATTTGAACAATATGCGGATTGCCGGAGATATCCCTGCGGTCATTTATGGGCCCAAGCAGGAAAATAAAGTGTTGAGCGTGCATGCTGAAACGTTGGTGCATCAGCGTGAGACCTTTGGTGCCAATCATGTCTATAAGGTGAGCATTGACGGCGGCGAGGCTATTCC
>JASMKV010000046.1 GCA_030749035.1 Myxococcota bacterium
TCCTTCTGGTGAACGAAGCCGAGGGCATCCGCCAAAAGAAAGTGGTTAATATCGAGTCTGGGCAAACTCAGAAGGTTAATTGGAATTTATCCAAATAATCGGGGGGACGAGAACCTTGCTGCACTTAGGTCGGTTTGATCACTTGCCCGTCCGGTAAGCGTGCAAACCGTTGCGGCTGCGGACCATGAATGGGGGCAGGACTTGGCCAGGGCCAACCACCGAAATGGGTTTGTCGGTAATCACTTATTGCTTTCTGAATTTCCTCTTTTTGGTTCATGACAAAGGGGCCATGCTTGACCACCGACTCGTTGATGGGCCTACCGCCTAAGAACAACAATTGCGCTGGTGCGGAATTGTTTTCAATGAGGAGAGGGCGCCCGTCGGCCATATCCAGACGGTGACCTGAGGGGCAGGTTCTATTGCCAACCTTAATGGTTGCCCCCTCAAAAAAGTAGAGGCTGCGGCTGATTTCTGCATGCACTGCAGGCAGAATGACAGTGGCTCCAGCTTCCATACGTAAACTCCAAATCGCCACCTCATTTTCTTCCTTTGCCGCCCAAGAGTTTGCTGGCGGTTGCGGTGGGCGGGCTTCACCATAAGCGCCGCTGATAAGGGTGATTTCGCTTAGCTTACCTTTTTCGTCGACGAGCTTAAGACGAGGGATTGTTTCGTTCCAAAGCATGGAGAAATATGGAACGGCGAATTTATCCTTAGCAGGGAGATTTAACCAAATCTGAAAAAGCTCAAAAGGATTGCTCCTGTCTGGCCGCAGGAGCGGAAACATTTCGGAATGCTGGATTCCGGACCCTGCGGTGAGCCATTGTACATCACCTTGCCCGTAGCGTGCCGCAGCACCCATGGAATCCGCATGGTCGAGCAAGCCTTCACGCACAACGGTCACTGTCTCAAAACCGCGATGGGGATGGCTCGGGAAACCGGGAACCTTATGCCCATGATACATCCGCCAACCATCGATACCTGCAAAGTCCCGTCCAATTTCTCTGCCTGCTAAAGATACCTGGGGGCCAAAATCCGAATTACCGGCAGGGTAGTTATCCTGATGATGAACACAAAAGAGAAAAGGATCACGCGTCGGCCAAGGCTGCACACCTCCAGGTAAGGGAACAAGTGATGCCACGCCGCCATAGTCCTGAAGCGTTTTGTTCTTAGGGCCGACAACGCAGCCCGAGTAGAGAAGTGCGCCGGTACTGGCAATGATGCGAACCGCATCGCGACGAGTCATTTGGTCCATCATCCCATCCAACGATGAAGCTAAGGTAAGTTGCGACCATGCAAATTTAGACAACAAGCGATTGTAACGATTTAGGGTTGAGAGTGCAATGCGCGCTGGACATCCTGCGGAAAGAGAGGATTTACAAGAGCGGCTCTGGCCTGATACAACAAAGAGATGGTACGACAAATCAGACCCAGCGGTGTGCCGCCGCAGGTGCAAGCGCGACGGGAAGCAAAGGCAGAAGAAGGGCAAAACCCTGGAGCTGAAAAGGCTGCGCCCGTACCCGATCTGCCACAACCACAGGCCCGGCGACGCACAACCAGCCCGGTGCCCAGCACACCAAGCTCGAGCGGTGTGAGTTTTTCCGGACCCCGGCGTCCCTCAGACAAACCGGCCAGTGAAAACCTCGTGCCCGACGCTGTTGTCACCGACATCAGTGGCCAAATGCAACGCAAACACCCCCAAGGCACTTCACCTAAAGCACGTGCGGAAAAAGCGCTGGTCTATCTGCAAGTCGGTGTGCAAAATACGCCGCCAAGCCTGGGCAAGACCCAGGCTTTACTGACTCACCTTGAGCAGCTCGCCCATCAGGTTGCCGACGCGGTCAAAACTGGGGATTGGGATAAGACAGATGCGGCGTTCTTTTCCCAACTGGTTGAAGACGGATTAAATCGAGCGGCAAGAACGACGCCAGAGGCACCGCAAAGCCAATGGTATCAGCGGCATTTTCTAGTGCCCCTGCAAGCACAGCAGGTCGATGCAGACATGCTCAAGCATTTTTAAGGTATTTTTTCTCAACCGCGTCGCAAGGCCACGGTGTATGTCCCAATACCCTGAGAAAAGTTCTTCTAAAATTTAAGATAGAAATTCAACGCAGCCTTTAATGCTCCTGCCAAGCCGCATCGGCTTGACTTACGCACTTTAAAGGGCGTCGATTTTTATAGAGACACAGGAGAAAATCATGGGGCCCCTCAAAGCCACTGCCTTAGCAGAACCACAAGAACACAGCACCAGCAAACGCAACACAGACCAGAACATACGCGTCGCCAGCGGTGAGACAACAACAGAAGAAGCCAGAGCGCATGCAAACCAACAACAACGCTTAGAACAAGCGCACAACGAACCCACCATCCACACCATGTTTCGTCATGGGCAATCACCCCATCTGTTTATTATCGATGGCTTGCAGCCACCAAGCCAGGCTGCTGAACGCCATCTTGGCAAAGCCTCGCTCAAGCCGATTCATCTTGGGAAGGATATCCCAGCCCTACAATCCAAGTATTGGGACACCAGCGGCGAAATGGATGTCGATATTGACGGTCATGATTTTGATTTCGTGCCCGAGAAAAATATCGGCAAGCCGAATGTCGAAGGGCTGGTGGACGGACCACTTTGGCATAATGGACGCTTTCGCGTACGCAAGAACAATCCCTCCGAATTCGTGCTGGAAGTCAACGTTGGCGACAACGACGCGCAAAACAATGATCTGCATGCCCGCATCAGGGTCAAAGGTGACAAAGCCCGCATCTACGGCAGGGTCAAAAATCGTGATCTGCCAGAAGAAGGCATCCTCGCAGCCGTTCGTGGCAAGGGCACCAGCGACGAGCCCTTTGAAATTGCCTTTAAGGATCAAGAGGGCAAGGCGCACAGCATTCGTTGGCGTAAGGAAGATTAGGTGCACGTTTAAAGGCACAGAAAAGAGCGTCTAAAATACATATATCTATAGTTTACATAATATATATTATCAGACATGCTTATCTGTGGCCGGCTTTAAAAGATACGTCCTCTGGTGCTTTTTTCTTGGTGTCAGAGCGACCTTTGGACTAAAGGATTTTGCGCTGAGGAGTCATGCTCTTTTTTGTAGATGCATCCTCCGCTTTGACCAAAGGATGTCTGACGATGAGCGATGTGAATCATGCCGAAGTTGTTGAAGCCAATCCGGAATCCACCAAAGTACGAATCATCATTGCATTGCTGACTCTTGTGGTTTTCGGCGCGGTCTCCGCGGTTATCTTCCTCATACCCTCGAATCCTTCCTACGCAGGGAATTCTGGGCACAGCATGTTTTTGCCCACCATCAACGCGGCGCTCAATGGCCTCTCCGGTGTGTTTCTCGTCTTAGGCTATTTCTTCATCAAACGTCAGGATATTCGCGCCCATAAATTTTGTATGTTGTCGGCCTTTATTGTGTCGGCGCTTTTTCTGGTGACTTATCTCATGCATCATGCGCAGGCTGGCTCTGTGCCATTTACGGGCCAGGGATATATACGCATCATCTATTTTTCCTTTCTGATCCCGCATATCATCCTGGCGGCGGCTGTGATCCCCATCGCTTTGGCGACCATTTACCGCGCTTGGACCAAGCAGTTCGCAGCCCATGCAAAAATAGCCCGCATTACCTTGCCCATATGGGTGTTTTCATCGCTCAGTGGCGTTATCGTCTACTGGATGCTTTACTGGTTATAGAAAGTTTACATAAAAACTATTTCGATGGCTTTTACCCCTGATTTACCGCCTGGTGCGCGGCCCCGTATGTGGATTTTGGTCACGGTGACCGTGATTGGTGGCAGTATCATTTACTGGACTTTTGGCCGCTTAGAGACCCTCTATATTGGCGGCACCGTGCTTTTTATTTTGCTCTATCTCTTGCTCGGCGTTGAGTTAACCCTATCACACGACCGTAAAACACTTGTGCCCCTGGTCGCGGAAACCATCGATGATTTGCGCGCCAGCGCCGCAGAAACTTTTTTGCTCTTGCTGGACCGGGATGGCACCGTTTTGTATCTGAGCCCTTATGGGGAGAAAACCATTCAACATGAAAGTGCCGTCCTTACCGGACAACGCTTTGCGGACCTTTTTGCCGAGGGTGATACAGAGGAACGACGGGTTTTGATGGAGCTTTTACGCTTTGCGAGCCTTGGCCATGCCTGGCGCGGTGAACTGTGTTTTGTCACGCAAGATGGCAACCCCTTAAAGATTGAGGTCGAAGCGCTGCCGATTGCATTTGAGGAGGCCAGGAAAATGGGCTTTGTCGCCTTGGGTTTGGCGTAAGCGCGCCCTACTCGCCTTTTTGTTCGACGTATTGGCGGATGTATTCTTTATCCTGCGCACTCAAACGCAAAAACTGAATTGCGGTGCCTTCATCCTGATTGGCATCCTCATCACGCAGAATGGAACCGACGGCCCAAATGACGCGGCTTGAACCGGGCAGTTGAAATTCTAAGCCCACATGACTGGCCTCTTGCTGATCAGGCTCTAAGAGCTTTTCCAAATACAGACCACCGGCGGAAATGTTGCGCATCATCGAGAGATGCGGCTCGTTGCCGATGATTTTGTTCACGTAGGCCTGCACTGGTGCGCGTTTATACCGTCGTTGACATGCTGATGCGGATAACATGATGCGAGATTCCCCCCTGCTTTGTGTGTTTGAACGTCTATGTGCGTAAGTGTAGGTCCTGTCTGCAACCGGGTCAAAAAAAATGCCGAATTATCTTTTTTGAATCTTATTTTAGGCTGCGCGTACGGGTGCACACGATGGGCTCTCGCCTACTTTGGGGCTTTTTAAAAGAACTTAGAGTTCTGAGAAGACCTGCTTAGGACACAGCTTATCAAAGCGCATACAGCGGTTCGCCAAATAGGCGGCCCGATGCACGAAATCGATGCTTTGATCCATTTCATGCAGGGCTTGTCGAAAACGCTTACAAGCGGTCTTGATTTGCTTACGCGCTTGATGCGGCAGGATTAAGGTTGGTCCAGAGAAACGAAAATCACCGACCGCCTCTGCATCTAAAGGCACCAGACGGCCTTCAAGAATATCGCCGCGCTCTAAGCCGTAGACTTTGCGCCGCTCCCCGACTTTAATTTTCTTGTCGTGCAACAAATCGTAAACGATAATCTTTTCTTTACGCAGACGCTTGACCAGAAAAAGCGAAGCTTTACTTTCTTGCCAGCGCTCTGCCAACACCCGTTCGTTGTCTTCAATAGCCTCTTCTTGCTCAAGGTAGAGTTCGATGGGACGTTTGTTGTCGACGCGCTTTAAGGGGCGTTCAAGCACATACCATTCGAGGAATAAGGAGAGACGCTTTTCAAAGTCGACATCACTTTCGACCAAATGGCCGGTGCGCTGTAAAAATTCAGCGCGCGCCCGCAATAATTCATTGTAGAGCTCGCCATCGGCGGCGAATTGCAAAATCTTTTCGTATACTTTGTCTGCCATGTGCTCCTTGTTAGCCTGAAATGTCCCATTCCGCTAATTTTTTGCAGATTGAGATGCAAAAAAATTGCTGGATAGGGTTTGTCTCGTTATGCTCAAGGCAAGTGAACAAACTCTTAAAAAAGGCTTAAAACAATGCGCGCAACTTATGGTGATGTCTCCTTCGAATGCCCGGCAGGCTTTGCCAATCAAACGATGATTTCCCTCATGCGCGAGTCCGCGGGGCAAGGCGGCGATGAAGACTATCCCATCAGCATCACGGTTCAGCACGGTAAGGTTGGTGATGAGCAGGGCTCTCCCCTGGCCTATTTGGAAGACAAGCTCGGACAGCTCTCCAAGCAGCTTAACCAGTATGAGCTTGCCCTCTCGGAAGAAACCACCGTTGGCGACCATCCGGCGGCGAAAGCACATTTCTCATTCGTCAATCAATTTAAACTCGAGCAGCTGCTGCTGATCTGGTTTCAGGGTGATCATCTTTTTGCCGCCACCGTCTCTACGCTGCCCGCTGGGGTCGAGGAAAGCTGGGACGTTTTAAATACCCTGGCCGCTTCTTTCCAGGCCGCTTAAATCCAGCTTTTTTTCTTTTAGGTCCGCATCTTTGGGCGCAAGATCTCTGCGCAACAATGGGGCAAAAAGTGTACAATTTGCACCTTATTTCGTGTCACATGGGGTAAAGACCCACCTTTTGCACAAAATGCATTTTGCAGGGCCCTGTAATTGCTAGGTTTTTTTCGCTCTTGGTCTGGAACAAATCTTGCTTCTTAAAATAGAGTTAAACCCCTTTTGCAAGAAGCGAGAAGAAGTATGAGCGCAACCATATCCTTAGGCCACAACAGCCTGATTCAGCCCCAACCTGAAAACACGACGCCAAGTGTCCGTGTGGCCAACACCAACACGACGTATGTGGAAAATGCGCCAGCGGATGTCATGGTCGTCGGTCGACGGCCAAATGGCAGCCGTTCCAATTCGACCAGCGCGGTCAACAATTCGCTCGCACCGCAAAGCGGCCGCCGGGTGAAACCCACCGCCGGCGAGCGTAACTTACAAAAACATATGCCATCGATGTACCAAGGCTATACCAACGCCTGCGGGACCACATCCTTATCGATGAGCCTTGCTTATCTAGGGGTGCCGTCAGATTTTCGCGTGGTCGATGAAAGTATTCGCCCTTGGGGTGATATGGGCTTGGGCTCCTCCCCCATCGATTTGGTCACCTATGCCCGTCGTGCCGGAGTACAGGCGGAAATGGTTAACGATGCTTCGATGGACGATATGGCCAAACATGTGGAGGCCGGTCGGCCAGTGACCGTGTTGATGAACACCTTAGGTGGTACGACTCACTACGTGAACATTGTTGGTATTGAACGCAACGCCGATGGCGACATCACCGGTGTCAAAACCCGTGATCCGGGCGGTGGTGATAGGTCTTACGATATCGACACCTTCAACGAGCT